>NZ_CP058530.1 GCF_013401515.1 Halorarum halophilum
CGACCTCGACGAGGACGGGCGCGCGAGCTCGCCGACGAGTACGACATCGAGGCGTACTTCGACGTGGAGGAACTGGTCGCGGAGGCCGACCTGGACTGGCTGCACGTCTGTACGCCCGTCCAGACGCACCTCGAGGTGGCCAAGACGGCCATCGAGGCCGGCATCCCCATCCAGATCGAGAAGCCGGTCACGGAGACGTACGAGGAGTTCGAGGAGCTCGCGTCGTTCGCCGACCGCCACGGCGTCACCGTCTCCGTGAAGCACAACCACAACTTCGATCCCGCGATGCGCGCGGCGATGGCGAAGGTCGACGCCGGCGAACTCGGCCGGGTGAAGGGGGTCGACGTGATCTACACCGGCTCCAGCCTCGCCGACGACCCGAACCGCGGCGAGTGGAACCTCGACCTCTCGGGCGGCGAGTTCGAGGAGGGGATCCCCCACCCCATCTACATCACGCTCCGCGCTGGCGGCTACCCCCGCGACGAGTCGGAGGTCCAGGCGCTCACCGGGATGTTCGGGACGTACGACCGGGAGTTCGACTACGACGCCGCACAGCTGAGCTACGTCAGCGAGGACGGCGTGCTCTGCACGACGAAGATGCTCGGGGGGACCATCCCGAACCGCGTCGTGCTCATCCACGGCGAGGACACGTCGCTCACCGTCGACCTCGTCTCGCAGACGATCGAGGAGCACGACCGTGACTACAAGGCCTCGGCCGCCGCGCGCGCGCTCAACAACGTCGACCGGGCGGGCGACCGCCTGCTCGGGACGGTCCGGAACGCCCGGTCGGTGATCCGGCGCGCCCGCGACGACAGCTGGGACGTCGCCCGGCAGCTCAACGCCCACTACTACCAGAACGACGCCGAGTCGAAGGCGCTCTCGGGCGAGGGGGAGATGCCGGTCCCGCTTGAGGAGGCGCGCTGGACGATCCTGCTGATGGAGGAGATCCGGAACGCAGCGGGGCGCGGGGAGGCGACCGAACCGGACGCCCACCCCGCCGAGCCGGCGGTCGCCCGGGACGGTGAGTGAGGGAGGAACCGGGATGGCCGTCGCTCCGGCGTTCGACACCGCCGACACCGCGCTCCGATCGGTCGGCCGGCGGCTGGTCGAACAGCGCCCCGAGCTGAAGCAGCCACTCCTCGCGGCTCGGGACGCGTACGCTCGCAGCTACGTTCGCACGCGAGCGATCGTCAACGCCGTCCGGTACGACGCGCCGATCGACCCGTACCGGCTCATCCGGGTCGACCCCGCGGAGATCGAGGTCGCCCGGGAGACCGGGGTTCCCAAGTTCCGGATCGCCGGCACCGTCGTCGGCGGCGACTGGGACCGGACCGACAGCCGGTTCGAGGACTACGACGTGTTCCGGGCGTACGCCCGCCACTTCGAGGAGGGCGTCCCGTGGGAGGACACCGAGTTCTTCGACCGCATCGTGGGCCTGCTCGAGGAGGGGGAGGTGAAGTGGGGCTGTGCGACGGAGGCGGAGTTCCGCGAGCGGTGCGAGCGGCTCGAGGAGCTGTACGCCTCCATCGAGGAGCACGGCTACAAGTCCCAGGAGGAGCTCCACGCGGGCGACGTGTCGGACCCCATCAGGTCCGGCACCCGGCTGAAGACCGAGCGGCTGAAGGACGAGATCGCCATCCACATCGACCGCGACGGCGACCTGCTGTTCGACGACGGCCGCAACCGGCTCTCCATCGCGAAGGTCCAGGGGCTCGACTCCGTCCCCGTGCGCGTCCTGCAGCGGCACGAGCGCTGGCAGGCGATCCGCGACGCGTACGTCCGCGGCGACGACCGCGTCCGCGACTGCGGCGACCACCCCGACCTCCGCTACCTCGAGTTCGGCGGCAGCTGACCCCGCGTTCGGCCCTCAGACGCTCGACCTCGGGCACGGCTCCGGCCCGAATCCGGCGCCGACCCGACCGCGGAACCGACCGACGTCCCACCGTTTTTGTCGCCGCACCCCGTACGTTCGGACGTGGCGTCAGCACTGTTCGTGGTAAGCGAGGAGGGGTACTGGGCCGAGGAATGCGTCGAGCCGCTCACGACGCTCGACGACGCCGGCGTGGACGTGACCGTCGCGACGCCGTCGGGCGGGCCGGCGCTCGTCGACGAGCGCTCGACCGACCCGGAGAACGTCGGCGAGGAGACGGCCGAGTTCGTCCAGGACGTCGCCGAGAACGACGAGCGGCTGAACAACCCGGAGCCGATCGCGACCGTGTCGGCGGCCGACCACGACGCCGTCGTCTTCCCCGGCGGCCACGGCACCGAGTGGGACGTGAACCAGGACCGTCACGCCCGCGCGCTCCTGCGCGAGGCGGTCGAGTCCGACGACGGGACGGCGCTCGTGGTCTGCCATGCCGTCGGCCTGCTCGCGTTCGCCCGCGACTCCGAGGGCGGCTTCGTGGTCGAGGGGCGTGACGTGACCGGCTTCCCCAACGACTGGGAGGAGGGCATCGTCGGCGACGACGACCTGATGCCGGACGGCCGCAAGCTCCCCTACTGGGTCGAGGACGAGGTGAAGGCGGCCGGCGCGAACTGGGACGCCGAACTGGAGGAGGACTCCTCGGTGACGGTGGACGGCGACCTCGTCACCGCCCGGGGCCCGGAATCCTCGGCGGAGGCGGCCGAGACGTTGCTCGACGAACTGGGCGTCGAACAGCCGGCGGACTGAACCGACCGACCGGCCCACTCGGCCCACTCGGCCGATGCGGCCGGCTCAGTCCGGAACGCCGAGGACGGCGACGTCGTAGTCGGCGATGTCCTCGGCCGACGCGAGGAGAATCACCTCGAACCGCCAGGTCGCTCCGGGGGCGACGTCGCCGGTACTGGCGACGTAGCGGCCGAGCTGGGCGCCCGTGTCGTCGTACACCCGCACGCGCACCTCGACGACCTCGACGGGGTCGTCGCCGGTGTTGGTGACGGCGCCCTGGACCGTCGGCCCCTTGTATCCGGACTCGACGACGAACTCGTGCTCCTCGAGCGAGAGTACCTCGAGGTGGCTGGCGGCGTCGTTCACCTCCCGCTCGGCCACCGCCTCCGCGGCGGCCATCTCGCTCGCGTTGCGCGACCCGCCGCCCGCGTCGTCGACGGTCCCGTCCACGTACGTCGGGCCGTCGCTCACGCCGGCACACCCGCCGAGTACGGCGGCCGTCCCGACGCCCAGCGTGCCCAGGAGCCGTCGGCGAGTCGTGCGTTCGGGCGGCGCGGTCACTCCCGGCCAGCCTCCCGTTCGGTTCCGCTCTCGACCATCACTGTCGGAACGAAGGCGCGGGACGCATTTCAATCTGGTCGCCACCCATCGCCGCCGGCTCGTGGCCTCGCCGCCACTCACCACCACTACCCACCGCGGCACCCGAGCGTCGGTCCGTCCTACCGATTGGTCGTCGCGTCAGCGGAACCGGTCGTGTCGGAAGCGGCGGTCGGATCCGTCGACTCGACGAGGTCGGCCAGCCCGTCCCGGAGCGACGTCGTGGGCTCGAAATCCAGCACCTCGCGCGCGCGGGAGACGTCGGCGCGGCTCCGCCGGAGGTCGCCCTGGCGGGGGTCGGTGTGGACGATGTCCACGTCCTCGCCGCTCACGTCCCGCACCGTCTCGGCCAGCTCCCGGATGGTGACGCTCTCGCCCGTGCCCACGTTGACGGCCGTCCCGACCTCGTCCGTGCGGGCGGCGGCCAGGTTGGCGTCCACCACGTCGGAGACGTGCACGAAGTCGCGCGTCTGTTCGCCGTCGCCCTCGACCGTGAGCGGTCCGCCCGAGCGCGCCTGGTCGAGGAACGCACTGATGACGCCGCTGTACGGCCCGCTCGCCTGTCTGGGTCCGTAGATGTTGAAGTAGCGCAGCGCCACCGTCTCCAGCCCGTACAGGTCGTGGTACAGCCGCGCGTAGTGGTCGAGCGCCAGTTTGTCGAGGCCGTAGGGCGACCCCGGCGCCTTCGGGTGATCCTCGGCGACGGGGATCGACTCCGGCTCGCCGTAGATGGCGACGCTCGAGGCGAGGACGACCCGGGCGTCGGCCCGGCGTGCGGCCTCGAGGAGCTGCACCGTCGCCGTCGCGTTGCGGTCGTGGCTCTCGGTCGGGCGATCGACGGACTTCGGGACCGACACCAGTCCCGCCTCGTGGAAGACGAGGTCGACGCCCGCCATCGCCTCGGCGAGGGTGTCCGGGTCGCGGACGTCGCCCTCGATGAACGTCGCCCCGTCCGGGACGATCCGCGGCCGGCCGGTCGAGAGGTCGTCGAGCACGCGCACCTCGTTGTCCGCGACGAGCGCGTCGGCGATGTGGCCCCCGACGAATCCGGCGCCGCCGGTCACGAGCACGGTCTCCCCGCTGGGCCCCTCGCGGTCCGTGTCGAGGCCGCGAGCGTCGGCGTGGTCGCCGCCTCGAGGGTGATCGTCGGTCACGGGCACGCACCTCGCGTCGGTGGTCGCACGTCCATACGACCGAGCAGGGTCGAACGCGGGATTGTTAGCCGTCTCCTTCCGCCTCACGCGAGGAAGTCGGCCACCTCGCGCACGTCGAGGACGCCACCGAGGACGGCGAGCACGCCCCAGACGAGCAGCCCCGCGAGGACCGCGCCGATGAGCGTCGGGATGCCCGACACGACGGGGAGCATGGCGACGACGACCGCGACCATCCCGACGGTCACCAGGCAGACGACCCCGACGTGGCGGCCCACCCGCCGGACGCTGAAGCCGAGTTCGCCGTGGATGACCCAGACGTTCATCCCGGTGTAGACGGAGTAGGTGATGACCGTCGCGACGGCCGCGCCGACGACGCCCATCGTCGGGATGAGCAGCAGGTTCAGGACGAAGTTCGAGACCGCGGTCGCGCTCTTCACGATGGCGCGCGAGCGCGCCCGGCCGAGGTAGTCCAGCCCGTCGCTCGTCACCTTGTTCACGGCGTTGACGAGGATGAAGCCGCTGAACACCTGGACGACCGGCACGGCGCCGAGGTACTCCCCGCCGAACACGTACTGGATCATCGGCTCGGCGACGAGTATCAGCCCGGCCGCGGCGGGAATGTACGCCAGCAGGACGTACTCGAGCGAGCGCTCGTACAGGTTGGCGGCCCGGTCCAGGCGGTCCCCCGACTGCTGCTCACCTATCGCGGGCGAGATCGTGAAGCCGAACGAGGCGGCCGGCACCGCGACGAAGTCGGCGACCTGCTTCGCGACCGTGTAGTAGCCGACCGCGGTCATGTTCATGAGGACGCCGACCAGCACCGTGTCGACCTTCTTGTCGAGGACGTTCGCGCCCCTGGTCGCGGTCAGCGGGACGGCGTACTCGAGCATGCGCCGCGTGAGCCCCTCCTCCACCTCGTCGGCCGGCTCGTACTGCCGGTAGAACTTGAAGTACAGCGCGGCGAAACCGACCGCCGCGGCGACGACGAACCCGGCGACGTAGCCCGCCAGCGCGCCGACCGCGCCGAAACCGAGCAGCACGAACAGGACGACGAACACGAGCCGGGAGGCGTTGTTGACGACGCCGACGATCGCCGTCCACGAGACGCGGTTGAACCCCTGGAACGTCGCGCCGAGGAACTTCGTCCCCGAGCGGGCGGCGACGTACCCCCCGCCGACGAGCAGGAACGGCACGAGCGCCGTCTCCCCGAGCATCCGGGCGACCGGGCGGCCGACGACGACGACCCCGACGCTGACGACGAGCGTGAGCGCGGCGAGGTACATGAGCGACCGCCGAACGAGGTGGGGGATCTGGCCGGGATCGGTCTCCGTGAAGTCGGTGATGTACCGCGCGACCGACTTGGGCAGGCCGAGCGTCGCGAGGATGCTCACCACCACGAGCACCGAGAGCGCGAAGTTGAGCCGTCCGAACTCCTCCGGGGTGAGGAGGTAGCGCGTGAGGACGATGATGAGCGCGGCGTTGGACAGCATGTTCACCACGTTCGCCCCGAACGTGGCTTTCAGCCCGCGGGAGAGGCGATCGGCGAGCGACATCTATCGGTCCGCCGCGTCGATGCGGTAGAGGCTGAACCCGTCGTTCGCCCGTACCCTGTTCACCCCAGGCGTCGTCTCGAGGGCCCTGAACCCCGCCTCGCCGTATCGGAAGCCGTCGTACAGCCTGGTCTCGCTCTCGTACTCGGCGTCGGTCACGCTCAGGTAGTAGTCCTCGTCGCGCAACTCGGTGTAGTTGGCGCGCGTGAACACGGCCTCCCCCACCCCCTCGCGGTAGCCGGGGAACTCCAGCGTGGTTCGGGCGCGCTCCGTGCCGTAGGCGAGGTCGACGTACCGCCGCGGCCCGCCGCGGATCCCCCTGAACTCCGTCCCCGGTTCGCGGTGCTCGAAGGCGGCCGCGTAGCCGTCGGCCTGGCTCTCGGGGACGTGCTGGTTCGGCTTGTAGACGTGGGGCGAGGAGTGGAACGCCGCGGCCCCGATGGGCAACAGGAGCAGGAACAGCACGACCAGCCCCACGCGGACGCCGGTGCGCGCCCGCTTCCCCTCGAGGGCGTGGGCCGCCCGCGCCAGCCCGACCGCGCCGAGGATGGTCACGGGGACCATGATGAACCCCTGGTAGCGGAAGTACATGTCGCCGGCCGAGGAGGCGACGAGCAGGAGGAACACCGCGAACAGCGGGACCAGCGCGGCGGCGAGGTACGTGAGCAGCGAGGTGCCGTCCGAGCGCTCGTCGCTCAGCCGACCGGTGAACAGCGCGAAGAGCAGCCCCCCGGCGACGATCGAGAGGACGAGCGCCGGCAAGAACAGTTTGACGAACACGACGAGCAGGCTCCCGCCGACGGCGACCAGCGACACCGACTTGTCGGCGACGACGGTGCCGGCGGACGGCCCCTCGAGGATCACGCTCGTCACCGTCGAGATGATGGCCCCCCGAACGCGGGGGAACCGGGGCGCCCACAGGAGGAACGCGACCGCGACGAGCGCGGTCTGGGCGTACAGCGGGCGGTGCGTGGCGATCGGGTGGTCGGCCGACCGCCGCCGGTACAGCGCCTGTACGGTCGCGATGGCGCCGAAGAACAGCACGACGTTCAGCGCCTGCTGCGGGTGGACGAGCACGATCGCGCTCGAGGCCAGCGCGAGCAGGATCCCGACGGCGGTCACGCGGTCGTCGGCCGCGGGCCTGCTTGCCCCGCCGACGCCCCGGGTCCGCCACGGTCGCGTGCTGTAGCGCAGCACGAGGTACAGCAGGAACGGGAAGAAGAGGATCGCCTGGCTCGCCGGGTGCGCGGTGATGTGGACCGAGATGCCGTTGACCGGCGCGAGCAGCAGCGCGGCGAGCACGCCGATCGCCAGCGCCAGCCGGGAGTCGTCGAGCAGCCGGACGCACAGCGGGACGAACAGCATGAAGACGAGCGTGTAACACCCGAGCACCACGAGCATCAGCGCGATCCGGAGCGGGAGGCCGGTGACGGCGCCGATGAAGACGGCCGTGGTGTGGACGCCCGGGTAGAGGAGGTTCACCGGCGCGAGCGACCCCGACGCCAGCTCGCGGGCCCAGCCGAGGTGGCTCAACGAGTCGCCGGCGCCGACGAAGAAGTAGCCGCGCAACAGCGGCATCGCCACGACGGCCAACGTCGCCGCACCGGCGAGCACGAGCCCCGCGTCGCGCAGCCGGTTCGGTCCCCCCCGGTCCGCGCGGTCGACAGTGAGTGCGACGCCGACGCCCGTCGCGGCCGCGAGCGCGAGACACCCCCAGACCGCGACCGGCGTCGACCGGTACAGCGAGAGTTCGTACTCCGTGGCCGGCGCCTGCCGTGCGAGTAGCACCGCGCCGAGGAGTGCGAGAAATCCGACCGTCAGCCCGACTTTCGAGACGCTATGTTGATTCCTTACTGACATAGTCGATCCCCATCAGAGAGTGGGTGGTCGTCATACACCGCCGCCGTTACGGGCTTAGTTATGGAGCGAGTACCCCGTGCGGTCCGGTCGCTCGACGGTGTTCGGCCCGGCGGTCCCCGGTTCGCCGCCCCCGGGCCGACGACGAGTGGCCGTCCGTGTCGGGCGGTAGCGTCCGGTTATGCGGCCCGAACAGCCGTGTGGGGGCGCCCGAACGCGCGCGGGCGGTCGGCCGCCGGGCTCACCCCGGTCCGGCGGTCGGGTCGTTCCCGAAGTACAGCAGGAGCGCCCCGACGCCGGCGACGATCGCCACGACGAGCGTCGTCCCCGCCGGGAGGATCGAGTCGGCGATATCCATCACGTCGAGGAGGTACAGCAGCCCCATGACGACGAACCCCGCGACGGAGAACCACCCGAACGATCCGATGTCGTTCCCGGCGCTCGTCCGCTCCCGCTCGGTCATCTCCTGTTCTGCCATACTCGCCGTTCGAGCCGAATTTCAATAAACGTTCGACTATTCGTCGTGGTTAGTGGTAAGATACGGGGGACAACTGGACGGCTATCCCGACTCCCCGGGTCGAATCGGTCGGATTCCGGGTTCGATACGAACGGCGACTGGTGGGTTCGCGGCGGTCAGGTGCCGTCCGCGACCACGGTGCGGTACACGGCGCGGAGCCGCTCGTTCGACCGCTGGACGCTCACCTCGCGCGCGGCCTCGCGGCCGTTCGAGCGCTCCCGCGCCGCGAGCACGTCGGCGAGCGCGCCCGCGAGGTCCTCGTCGGTGGTCTCGACCGCCGAGGGCGAGACGTCCGCCAGCCGGGCGCGCACGTCGCCGACGTCGGTCGTCACGACCGGAAGGTTGCACGCCATCGCCTCCTTCACGGCGTTGGGGGAGCCCTCGCGCCGGGAGGTGACCAGCAGCGAGTCGGCGGCGTTCATGTAGACGGGCATCCGGGCGTGCGGGACGCCCGTGACGGCGTGGAGTTCGACGGGTTCGTCGAGCCGCTCGCGGGCCGCCTCGACCACGCGCTCGGCGCGCGGGTAGTCCTTCACGCCGCGTTCGGGCGGGTACGGGAACAGAACGTGCCGGACGTCGGGGTCCCAGCCGAGTTCCGCGCGCGCCTCGTCGGCGGGCGCGGGCGCGAACCGCTCGAGGTCGACGCCGTGAGGGATGACGTAGGAGTCGCAGTTCAGCCGGTCGGCCATCTCGTGGGACATGACGACGACGGCGTCGGCGAAGCGGGCGCAGGCCGCGCTCACCGGGCCGTAGGGGCCCATCAGGTCGGTCCCCCACAGCGAGACGACGACGGGGAGCGACGGCTGGGCCACGGCGGCCGGGGCGGTCAGGCCGTAGTTCGCGTGGATCAGGTCGTAGTCGCCGAACGAGTGGCGCAGCACCGTCGGGTAGAGCCGGAGGTAGTCGAGCGGGCTCCGGCCGTCCACGTCGCCGTCGCCGACGTGCCGGTTCCCCGGCACGGGCAGCGTGGTCGTCTCGACTCCAGCGGCCTCCAGGTACCGGATCTGCTGGTTGAAGAACCGGGACTCGGTGTTCGTGACGAGCTGGAGCGCGCGCATGCTATCGGGCCACCAGGTTGTACGCCCGCTTGGCCACGTCCATCCCCGCGCCGCCCGATTCGACGACGTAGTACGGCGCGAGGTCGGCGCCGAACTTGCTCTTGTACCGGCAGAGGCGTTCGGTGTTCGCACCCATCAGGTCGTACGTGTGAATCGACTCGCGCGGTTCCCCCGCGGCGATGTCCTGGACGATGGTCCAGTGGACGAGGCTGTTGACGCTCACGCCCTCGTGGGTCGTGCGCGCGCCCCCGAGCCAGTAGTAGGCGGCGTCGTTCGAGAACAGCGCGATGACGCCGGTGAGGAACTCCCCGTCGGGCCCGCGGACGACGTAGGTGCGGGACCGGTCGTCCGCGGCCATCGCGTCGGTCAGATCGCGGACGTAGGGCCAGGTCAGGCTGAATCCGCGGTCCTGCTCGGCGTAGCGTTCGGCCGTGCGGTCGAACACCGCGCGGGTCCCCTCCTGCCCCTCGACGTCGACGGTCACGTCGAGGTCGCGGGCGTCGCGGATCTCCCGGCGCAGGCTCTTGCTACACGCCGTGAGCAGGTCCTCGGGGTCCTCGTCGCCGACGTGGAGTTCGTAGGTGAAGCGGGTCTCGAGGTCGAAGTCGTTCCAGATGTACGGCCGCGGGTCGGGGAACGACGTGTTGCAGACGGTCCGGAACAGCGTCAGCGACGACTCGACGCCGAGTTCGTCCACGAGCGCCTCGGCGAACTTCGTGTTCACCTTCTCGCGCTTGCGCCGCTTGGGGCTGGCCGGCATCACGAGCGGGCCGAGGTGTGGGATCGAGAAGCCGGGCGGCGGCGACATCACCGCGGTGCCGACCGACTGCTCGCGGACGACCGCGGGGAACAGGCCGACCGGCCTGTCGCCCTTGAACGCGCCGTAGAGTCGGAGGTCGCCGTCGGCGTGCTCGTCGAGGACGCCGAGCGCGGCCGGCGCGTGGAACGGCTCGAACCCGGACGACGGCAGGGCGTCCCCCCACTCCTCGAGCGAGAGCGTGTCGAGTTTCATTCGCTCCGGTCGGGGGCTCCCGTCGGGTTTGTTATCTCCCGCCTACCGTCCGAACGGTCTGGGTCGGGCGATTCTACCGGGCCCGAGGTGGGAGCGTCCGACCGGGACGGATCGGGGGCCGATCCGCCGTCCGACGCGGGCGGTTCGTGGAGGTCCTCCCGCTCGTACAGCTCGCCGGGCGGGCCGACCCAGGCGCCCAGGTCGAGCGCGTGCTCGATCAGCCGGCGGTACAGCCGGCGGTGGCCGGGGAAGTCGCCCTCGCTGAAGTGGCGCGGGTGCCAGAGCACGGTCATCACCGCGCCGTTGTCGCGCGCCTCGGCGAGCAGTTCCTCGCAGGCCTCCCAGGCGCGGTCGAAGTCGTCGGCGGGGTCGGGGAGGGCCTGCTCCATGATCGTCAGCGGGAAGACGACGAACCCGTCGTCGAACGGGCGCTGGATGCCGTAGCCGTGCTGGAAACCGTACTCGTCGCTGGAGCCGAGCGACGCGTCGTACGACAGCCCGATGTCGCGGTGGTGCTCCCACGTCTCCGGGCGCGAGAGGTTGAGGTAGTGCTGGCGCCCGCCGAGCACCTCGTGGCCGACCGCCGCCTCGACGGCGGCCTTCTCCTCGCGGAGGCGCTCGCGGTCGGTGGGCGACTCGTAAGAGCCGTGTAACCCGAGCTCCCAGCCGCCCTCGTCCAGCCGCGAGAGGGCCTCCAGGACGTCCGGGTCGTCGAGGCTGTAGCGCCCGGCGAACAGCTGCCACCCCTCCATCGAGAGCCACTCGCGGGGCGGCCGGTCGCGGAAGAGGCGCTGCTCGCGGAGGACGTAGACCGCCGACCGGACCCCGAGGTCGTCCTCGAGGTCCATCATCGTCCCGAACTGCCAGTACGGGTTCCGCCCCGGCAGCGCGGTCGAGAGGTGGTACCGCCGCCGCGCCGGCTCCGTGAGCGCGTAGTAGAGCGACTGGTACGTCTTGTACGGCCGGTCGAGGTCGTGGGTGAGCAGCAGCGCGAAACTGTGGCCGTCCGGGACGGGCCGTTCCGCGTCGCCACCGGCGGGACCGTCGTCGCCGGCGCCGTCGCGGTCGTTCGTGGGGCTCACGCCGCGCCCACCTCCTGGACGGTGTCGAGCATGTACGCGGTCACGTCGACCTTCTCCGCGAGCATGTCGCGCCGCCGCGCCCGCCACCGGTCGCCCGCGTCCGGATCGGCGGCCAGGTCGACGGCCGTCTCGACGAACTCGTCGTCGTCGCGGACGGTGGTGACGAGGCCGTACTCGTGGAGCTCGTGGAACACGCCCATCTCGCCGTCGAAGGGGTTGAGCCGGACGGTCGGCGTGCCGAGGACTGCCGCCTCGGCCGCCGTCGTCCCGGAGTCCCCGGCGTACAGGTCAGCGTGCGCGAGGAGCTGGTGGAGGTCCTCGGGCGGCACGGGCAGCCGGCGGTCGTCGAGGTCGGCGGGGAGCGGCCCCTCGCTCGACACGTACACCGTCAGCCCCGCCCCCTCGAGGCGCTCGACGAGGTCGCGCTTTCCCTCGGGCGTGAGGCTCTCGTGGCCGGTGTCGTGGTGGGCGCCCATCGCGACGAACCGGAGGACGGCGTACGGCTCGTCGGGGTCGACGCCCGACTCGCGGAGCGACTCGGGGTCGGGGTCGAAGCGCGCCGGGTGGAGGTAGGCGAGTTCGTGGAACCCCTCGTACCGGCGCTGGTGGGCGCCCAGGTCGCGCCCGTAGCGGGACGGCGTGCAGACGACGCTCGCGAACGGGGTCGTGACCCGTTCGAGCAGCCCCGCGTTCTCGGTGTCGTGGAAGACGACGTTCGGGACGCCGAGCAGCCGCGAGACGTGCGCGGCGGCGGGGTTGAGCCTGCTCACCACCACGTCGGGGTCGAACCGGCGGGCCAGCCTGAGCAACCGCGCCTCGCGGGCGACCCACTCGCGGACCAGCCCGCCGCGACCCTCGGTCACGCCGGTCAGGGGCGTGTGTGCGACGCCGGCCGCGTCGAGCAGGTCGGTCGTCACGTCCTTCTCGCGGGAGGCGACGTGGACGTCGTGGCCCGACTCCCGCAGGCCGTCGGCGGCGTGTTTGAACAGGTGGACGTGGGCCGGGTGACTCACGTCGAACAGCACGCGCATCACTCCAGGTAGCCGAGGTCGGCGAGCCGTTGCTCCATCTCCTCACCTCCTCCCTCGCTCGCGTCGCGCTCGGCGTCAAGCGGCGGTCGGGTCGCGATACCCCGCTCCGCCGGGTCGCTGCCGGGTTCGAACACGTCGAGCACGGTCCCGTCCATGTCCGTCGGCACCGACGCGCCCATCGCGTGCAGCAGCGTCGGCGCGAGGTCGACGATGCGGGCGCGCTCGCCCAGCCCCTCGCTCCGGAAGCTCGGCCCGGAGAAGAGGAACACCCCCTCGGGCATGTTGCCGCCGCGCCAGACGCCCTCGCTCGCGTACCACGAGTCGGGGCCGATGGCGTCGCTGGTGTGGACGTTCTCGCCCTGGTCGAGGATGAGGTCCGGGGCGTTGTCGGCGTACTCCCCCTCGTAGTACTCCTCGCCGCGCTGGACCGAGCGAACGATCCGCTGGCCGGTCTCGGGGTGGCGAAGCCCCTCGAGTTCCTCGATGAGTTCGTCCCGGAGGTCCTCGTAGCGCGGGTCGTCCTCGGGGACGTTGAGGTAGATCGGCCCCTGGTTGCTCGCGACCGCGGTCGTCGCGTCCCAGTCGACGACCGAGAGCACGCGGTCGCGCTTGACGCCCTCCTCCCACGGGACCATGCGCTGGACCCGCTCGGGGACGACCTCGCTCAGCGTCTCGACCATGCCGAGTCGCTTGGCGACCGAGAGCGCGCGCTCCTTCGTGATGCCGAGCGACTGGAGCGCGGAGTCGACGCCCGCGTCGACCGTCAGGTACCCCCGCTCGGCGAGCCAGGCGTTGATGTAGAACACGGTCTCCACCTCGCAGGTGCCGTGGTCGGACATGACGAGGATGTCGTGGTCCTCCTCGTCGTCGAGGAACCGGCCGATGTGCTCGTCGATGCGCTGCCACGCGCGGTAGACGGGCTCCTCGTCCCAGAAGTAGTGCTGGAGCGCCATGCTGTAGAACACCGTGAGGTGGAGGAAGTCGGGCTCCTCCCGCTCCAGCAGCTTCCGTGCGGCCTCGAACCGGAGGTCCACGAGGTCGAGCACCGCCTCGACCTCCGCCTCGCCGGTCTCGGTCGGGGAGATCATCGGCGACGGGTGGACCCGGTAGTCCAGTTCCTCGCGCAGGAACTCCTCCACGTCGGGCGGCGTGGCGAAGTCGGTGTCCAGCGAGCGGTACGTCCCCTCGGAGGCGTCCGGCCCGCCGGCGACGACGAAGCCGTCGATGTCCTTCGGCGGGTACGTCGAGGGCTTGTTGATGACCCCCGCGCTCATCCCGTCCGCGTTGAGGTAGTCCCACAGCTCGCCGCTCTTGAAGTCGGTCGCGTCGTGGAACACGTGCTCCCTGTTCTCGGTGTCGATGCGGTCGAACCGGAAGACGTCGAGCTTGCCGGGGTTCTTCCCCGTCGCGTAGCACTTCCAGTTCGGAACCGTCAGCGGCGGCAGGCAGCTCTCGGAGACGCCCCCGATGCCGTCGTCGATCAGCCGCTGGAGGTTCGGCAGGTCCCCCCCGTCGAGCCAATCGCCGATGAGGTCCCAGTTCGCTCCGTCGAGTCCGATGGTGATTGTCGTCATGAGTTGGTAGTCACGTCGTGGTGGTCCGAACCGCGTTGAGCCCCCGTTTCACGAGGTTGACCGCGGTGTCCTTCGTGCGCTCAGCGACGAGTTCGGGGTAGGAGTCCGCCCACCGGTTCGGGTGTGCCAGCACGCAGGCCCGCGAGACCTCCCGGTCCGCGAGCAGCGCCGCCAGCTCCGCGGTCGTGTCGGCGGCGACGGTCTTCTCCCCCTCGCCCATCGTGTGGTCCTTGATCTTCAGCGGGCCGTCCCGCCAGGTCCGGCTCGTGTCCGAGAAGTACGTCACGTCCTCGAAGTCCATCGACAGGTACGCCTCGCCGAGCAGGTCGTACTCGTCGAACCCGGGCGCGCCCTCGGCGGCGAACATGTCCCGGTTGTCGTGGGGCGACAGCGGGTTGCCGTGCATGCACACCGTGTCGATGTCGCAGACGTGCCGGAACCAACGGAGCGAGTCCTCGAACAGCTCGTGGGCGCGTTCGAGGTCCCCGCCGGCCTTGACGTAGTCCTCGTAGTGGTAGCCGACCTCGTGGCCGAGGTGCTCGACCTCCCGCGCCATCGTCGGCTCGAACGTCGAGGTCCGGAAGTAGTACGTGCTCTCGACGCCGCGCTCGGCCTCGAGCCGGGCCATCTTGAGTGAGTTCTCGGCCTTCCGGTCCACGTCGTGTCTGAGCACGACGAACCGCTCGGGCAGTTCCTCGGCCGAGAGGTAGTCCCGGACGGTGACGAACTCGTAGCCGGCGTCCGCGCACGCGTCGAGCAGGCCGGCGTAGTCCGCGAAGGTGAAGCCGTCCGTCATTCCCAGCCCCGCCCCACGGTGTAGAGCCGGTGGTCTGCGCCCCCGAGGTCGACGACGTCCCGGCCGTCGACGACGACCAGCCCGTCGTCGAACGCGGGCCAGTCGACCGCGTCGAACTCGGGGTGGTCGGTGACGAGCGCGACGGCGTCGACGTCCCGGTCGTAGATCTCCTCGAGCGGGACGTCGTCGGCGTCGAACCCCTCGGCGTCGACGAGCGGGTCCGCGGCGAGCACCTCCGCGCCGTGGTCGGAGAGCGCCGAGCACACCCCGAGCGCGGGGCTGGCGCGGGTCTCCTTCACGCCGGCGCGGTAGGTGAGCCCCAGGACGAGCACGCGCGCGTCGTCCAGGGCCGTCCCGTCGGCCTGGAGCCCCTCGGCCACCTTCGCGGCGACGAAGTCCGGCATGGCGTCGTTCACCCCGCGCGCCGTCTCCAGCAGCGGCGCCGCGGTCTCCAGCCAGTTGATGAGGAAGTACGGGTAGTACGGGATGCAGTGACCGCCCACGCCCGGACCGGGGGTGTGGATGTCGCAGAACGGCTGGGTGTTGGCGGTCGCGATCGCCTCGCGGGTGTCGATGTCGAGCTCGTCGGTGAACCGCGCGGCCTCGTTGGCGAGCGCGATGTTCACGTCGCGGTACAGCCCCTCGAACACCTTCACCGCCTCAGCGGTCGTCGCGTCCGACACCGGGAGCACCTCGTTGTCCACGAGCTCCTCGTAGATCGTCCGCGCACACCGGGTGCTCTCGGCGTCGACGCCGCCGACGACCTTCGGGTGCGCCCCGCGCACGTCCCGGAGCGCGCGCCCGCTGGAGGTCCGCTCGGGACAGAACGCCAGCCCGAACTCGCCGCGCCGGAGGCCGCTCTCACGCTCCAGCAGCGGGAGCACGACGTCGCGGCACGTTCCCGGCGGCACGGTCGACTCGACGACGACGAGGTCGCCGGGGTAGAGGCCGCTCGCGACGCCCTCGACCGCCGCCTCCAGCGTGGAGAGGTCGGGTTCGTTCGCCTCGGTGACGAGCGTCGGCACGATGACGACGTGGACGCTCGCGTCCCGGGCGGCCGCGGCCGGGTCGGTCGTCGCCGTCAGCGCACCTGCCTCGGAGACCGCCGAGACCGCCTCGGGCAGGCCCGGCTCGCGCTCGACGTGGCACTCGCCGGCCTCGACGGCCGCGACCACGTCGGGGTCGACGTCGACGCCGGTGACGTTCCCGCACGTCTCGGCGTACACGGTCGCGAGCGGGAGGCCCATCTTGCCGAGGCCGTACACCGCGACCGGCACCTCGCCGTTCACGAACGCGGCGCGCCGGGCGTCGTCGTCGAGGTCCGTGCCGTACAGCGACCGGACCTCGGACCTCGTCGTCACGACGCCACCTCCTTCTCCCGCTCCTCCCGCCGTCGGCCGGCGGCGATGTCGTCGATGCGGCGGGCGACCTCGACCGCCCGGAGGCCGTCCTCGGCGGTGACGACCGGCTCGGACCCGTTCCGCACCGCGGCGGCGAACGACTCCAGTTCGGCCTTCAGCGGTTCGCCGTTCTCGACGGTGGGCCGCTCGACGACGCTCTCGACGCGCTCGCGCACCGTGCCGTCGTTCTCGACGTACGCCGGCGCGGTGTGGCGGTGGATCTCCACCGACTGGTTCATGTAGTCCACGCAGACCCGGCACTCGCGGGCGGTGATGCCGAGCTTTCGCACCTTCCGCTGGGTGACGCGGCTCGCCGTCAGGTTCGCGATGACGCCGTCCTCGAACCGGCAGGTCGCGGTGGCGTAGCGGTTGCCGTCCACGCCCGCCGCGTCCACGGAGACGGGGGCGTCGTCGAGCAGCGAGCACACGATGTCGATGTCGTGGATCATCAGGTCGAACACGGCCGAGTCGGCCACCTCGCGCTGGCGCGGCGGTCCGAGCCGCTGGGCGTCGACCGCGAGCACGTCGATGTTCGGGAGCACGTCGGCCAGCGCCCGCACGGCGGGGTTGAACCGCTCGATGTGGCCGACCTGGAGCACAAGCCCCTCGTCGCGGGCGCGCTCCGCGAGTTCGCGTCCCCGCTGGAGGTCGTCGACGTACGGTTTCTCGACCAGCGCGTGCGTGCCCGCGTCGATCGCGCGTTCGAGCATCGCGGGGTGGGCGGCCGTCGGCACCGCGACGGAGACGAGGTCGGCGTCCTCGAGGAGGTCGCCGGCGTCGCGGGCGACCGAGCCGTAGTCGTCGGCGACTCCCCGGGCGGCCTGCGTGTCGAGGTCGGCGACGCCGACCAGGTCCACGTCCGGGAGTTCGCTGTACACCCGGGCGTGGTTGCGTCCCATACTGCCGACGCCGATGACGCCGGCGGCCAGCGGGTCGCTCATGCGTTCCCGCGGCCGGTGTCGGCCGTCGGTTCCGGGGCGTCCCCGTTCGCGTACGATTCGACCGCCTCGCAGATCGTCCGGAGGTCGTCGGTCGAGAGCTCCGGGTGGACGGGCAGCGAGAGCACCTGGTCGGCCGCGCGTTCCGCGACCGGGCAGTCGGCGTCGACGTCGGCGTACGCAGGCTGCTGGTGGATGGGCGTCGGGTAGTAGATCCCCGTGCCGACGCCGGCGTCCGAGAGGTGGTCGCGGAGGCCGTCGCGGTCGTCGTAGCGGATCGTGTACTGGTGGTAGACGTGGCGCGTCCTCGACGGCTCGTTGGGGGTGATGACGCCCGCGTCGGCCAGCCGCTTCGAGAGGTAGGCGGCGTGCCCGCGCCGGGCGATGGTGTAGTCGACCAGCTTCGGGAGCTGCGCGCGGCCGATAGCCGCACACAGGCTCGTCATCCGGAAGTTGTGCCCCACCTCGGCGTGCTCGTACCCCGAGGTGCGACCGTGGTCCGCGAACCGGGCGACCCTCTCGGCAACGTCGGCGCGGTCCGTCGTCACCATCCCGCCCTCCCCCGTGGTCATGTTCTTCGTCGGGTAGAACGAGAAGCAGGCCGCGTCGCCGAACGATCCGACGCGCCGTCGGTCGTACTCGGCGCCGTGCGCCTGCGCGGCGTCCTCGACGAGCGCGAGGTCGTGCTCGTCGGCGATCTCCCGGAGGCGATCCAGCTCCGCGGGGAGCCCGTAGAGGTGGACCGCGAGGATGGCGGCGACGTCGTCGCGCTCGCGGACGACCCGCTCGACCTCGCGCGGGTCGAGCGTGAACGTCGCGGGGTCGATGTCCGCGAACACGGGCTCGGCGCCCGCGTGGCGGACGGCGTTCGCGCTCGCGACGAACGAGAACGGCGTCGTGACGACCGCGTCGCCCTCGCCGATCCCGAGCGCCTCGAAGGCGGCGTGGAGCGCCGTCGTCCCGTTCGTGGTGGCGACGCCGTGGCCCGCGCCGCAGAAGTCGGCGAACTCGTCCTCGAAGCGGCGGACCTCCTCCCCGTCGGCCAGCTGTCCGCTGTCGAGCACGCGCTGGACGCCCTCGCGTTCCTCCTCCCCGATCCGCGGGTCCGCGATGGGGATCATCGGACTGTGTTCCCTCCCTGGAGCCGCTCGGGGAGCGGTTGGTGCTCGGCCGGGGAGCCGACCGCGAGGGTGTCGGCGGGCACGTCCTCCGTGACGACGGCGCCGGCGGCGACGAACGCGCGCTCGCCGATGGTGACGCCGGGGAGCACCGTCGCGTTCGCGCCGACGGTCGCGTCGTCCTCGAGGGTCGGCCCCTCAAGTTCGACCTCCTCCCGCAGCGGGTAGTCGTCGTTCGTGAGCACCGCGCCCGGACCGACGAACACGCGGTCACCCACGGTGGTGTTCGTCGGGAGGTACGCGCCGGTCTGGATGCTCACCTCGTCGCCGACGGTCGAGCCGCCGTCGATCACCGCGCGCGTGCCCACGAGCACGTCGTCGCCGATGACGGTGTCCTCGCGAACCAGCGCGTCGTGACCGGTGGTGAACCCTTCGCCGATGGTCACGTCGCCGTAGACGACGGTGCCGCGGCGGATGGTCGCCCCGCGCTCGATGGTCGGCATCGAGCCGTCGGGGTCGCCCAGCGTCACGTTCGGGTGTATCTCGGCGCCGTCGCCGATCGTCGCGTTCGTCACTGGACGCCTCCTGGCGAGTCCACCGCACGCGCTCGCGCGCGGCTTCTCCGGCCGGTGCGTCGGGTGTGTGAATGTGTCCGAGACATGGATACAAACTGCGCGGTCAGTTTCCCGGCAGTATCCGGTCTTGCCCGTCATCGAACCATTGTTATGAGCGGCTTTGGCGCGTTAATTACAGGCTGCCACTACCGCACCGACGTTCCCACTGCGACGCACGAACGGCGGGGCCGAGCCCCAGTCACGCGGTTCCTTTGCGCGCGACGTAGTACACCGTCGGGCCGAACAGCCGGGAGAGCGTTCCGGTCCGGCCGAGCGTCGTAAGCGGCTCGAAGCCGAACGAGCGGAGCTGCCGTCGCTGGGCCGGGGGTGTGATGTGGTACACCGGGTAGACGCCCCTGACGCCCTCGACCCGCTTGTACGGCGTCCCGATACGACCGTCCGCGAGGTTGCGCGCCCAGAACGCCGCCGTCTCCCGGAGTTCGGCCGGCGTTGGGGGGTAGACCAGCGCCAGTCGCCGGCTGTTGTGCGCGCTGAACACGAACAGCCCGTCGTCGGCGAGCACGCGGTTGATCTCGCCGAGCGCGGCGTACCGGCTCGACTCGGGGTACAGGTCGTCGAGGCCGTTGTACGAGAACAGGACGGTCCCGAACGCCCCGTCCCGGAAGGGGAGCTGCGTCGCGTCGGCCGTGAGACACGTCGCGTCGGTGGCCGCCTCGGCCGCCCGGACCATCGGGGCGCTGATGTCGACGCCGACCACGTCGTAGCCGCGCTCGGCGATCGCCGCGGTCGTCCGCCCGGCCCCGCACCCGAGGTCGAGTACGGGCGCGTCGGCGTCGAAGAACCCGCGTTCGAGCGCCTCGCGCTCCTGTTCGAACAGTCCGTCCTCCCGGAGCGAGACGTACCTGTCGACGACGCCGTCGCTCCCGTAGTGGGACACAGCCGGGACCTCCCCCTGTTCCCTCGTATGCATGGCTTCCCTGCTACCGCCGGATTTCGCTTAGTTACAGGCGGCGTACGCGGACACGGCGCTCGCCCGCCGTTCTCGCGTTCTTGCGGTCTCGGGACCCGTGAAGTCCGGGACGGGGTCGGGGTCGAGCGCGGTAAGCACCTGTTCGTCCCGGCCGACGACTCGCCGACGAGGTGCGCCGGTCAGCCGCACTCGCCGGTGGGGGACTGCGAGCCGCCCCCGCCGAGTTGCCGGACGGACACGTCGACCGTCTCGATGTCCGAGTCCCTGAAGCGGTACGGCTTGCTGGTCACCGCGAGGTGCGCGTCGCGGATGGTCCCGTTAACCCGATCCGCGTCGACGCCGCTTCGTTCCCGTCCGGGCTGGTGGACGCAGAGCCCCTCGAACACGCAGTTGTCCCGCCTGCTCGCCTGGATGGCGGCACCCGTGGCGGCCGCGCCGGTGATGACCACGTTCTCGACGGTGAACGACTCCCCCATGCGGAGGAGGCCGCCGGTCGGCTCCTTGATGCGGATCGCGTTGACGCCGTCGGCGTCGACGCGGATGCGGGTGTTCCGGAGCGTCGCCGACTCCAGTTCCGAGGAGAACGTCACGGCGCCGTCGCTGAACGAGACGTCGAGCAGTTCGACGAGGCAGTCCTCGACGAGGATGCCCTTGCCGCCGCGCAGGCGGATCCCGCGCATGTTCCTGAACCCGTTGCGGGCCTCGTCGCACCTGACGTGGACGCCGCGGACGAGGCTCCCGGCGTCGGCGTTCACCCGGACGCTCGCCACCTCGTTGTTGGCGTAGTAGCCGCCGAGCACCCGCACGCGTCCCTCCGGCGGGTCGGCGTACAGGCCGTTGTCGGAGAACCCCTCGATGCGGCAGTCGACGAAGGAGATGTCCCCGCGCGTGTCGTCGCCGACCTCGCACCCCGTGATGGGCCACTTGACCACCGCGCCGTCGGGGAGGTGGAGCCGTTCGACCCGCCCGACTCCGTCCGGGCTGGTGACGTCCACCCGGACCGTGTCCGTGTCCACGTCCTGCCTACCCCGGACGGTGACGTTCCGGAGGTTCAGTTCGTGGTCGACGCGGGCGACGATCGGCCGGCCGCCGGTCCGCTTCGCGCGGAAGTCGAACTCGAGCCCGTCGACGAGCAGGCGGGAGGCCGTCCCGGGGGTGCCGAGCGTGAACAGTTCGTCGTCGAACCCCTGCGGGGGGACGATCGTCGCCCCGTCGGCCACCAGGCCGAACAGCGAGAACTCCGTGAACGACCACTGCTCCTCCATCCGATAGCGCCCGGGCGGGAGGTACAGCATCCGGTTGTTCGCCGCGGCGTCGTCGAGGACGGGACCGAGCGGCTCGGTGCCGAACGGGTCGGCGCCGTGTTCCCCCAAGTTGCGGATCTCGCCGAACCCCCACGCGTCGGCGACGGCTTCCAGGTCGGGCTGGTCGGCCGGCGTCGGCTCGTCCCAGGGGTCGAGGGAGCGCCCACCACAGCCGGCGAGCCCCGCCGTCGCCGCCGCTGCTGTCGCCAGCAGCGTTCGTCTGCGCATATGGCTAACGACGACACCCTCGTGGGATTGTTATAACATCCGTACCGCCGGACGACGGCCAGTAGCGGCGTCCTGCGCGGCTCGGCTTCGACTTGCGGCGGGCGACGAGCGTGAGAAACGTCCGAGTACGAGGACGCCCGGTTCGAACCGTCGAACTGCGGTTTCGGTCCCGACGCCCGGACGGCGGACGGGACGTCAGGGCCCGATTCGACGTGTAACGGTCGGTATCCTCCCCTTACTACCGCGACGAGGCCAGAGAACGACGCCTGGGTTCTGCACCCGGTTCCGGGACGGTCGACGTGGGCTGTTCCCGCCCGGCCGGCGCGTCGGTCGCCGTCGGGGGTGGTCGGTGTTGCCGACGTGGCCGGCCTTACACCATCGTCTCGAGTTCGCAGACGACGTCGGGGTCCGCGACGATGAACGCGTTCTCCCGGAGCAGGTCCTCGTCCGAGGGGAGAACGAGCACGTTCCGCCCGTCCGAGGAGTGCAGCACGTCCAGCTCCAGGAGCTGGTACCCGAGATCCGACTCGGGGTCCGGGTTGCGCGGGAGCAGCTCCAGGTCCCGGAGGCGGCCGCCGCTCGTCTTAGGCATGGCGGCTGAACTCGACGCTGGACGCGTCCTCGCTCGAGTCTTCGCTCGATCCGTCACCACCCGACTCGTCGCCCTCCTGTTGGCTGCCGCCGGCCGACCCGCCCGAGTTCCACGGGCCGACGCCGGAGCCGACGCCCTTGATCTCGTCCGCGGAGGGGTAGCCGGTCAGTTCGCCGGGGGTGGGGAACGAGGCGTCGCCGTCCGACGTGACGCCGGACCCGCCGAACTCGGCGTCGATCTCGTGGTTCCCCGAGCCGACGGCGACGCAGTTCTCGACCGTCAGGTCGAGGTCGCCGCCCGTCTCGTCCACGAGGAGGGGGTTCTCCGTCTCGTTGTAGAACGCGCAGTTGCGGATCTCGACGGTCGAACCGGGTGCGTCGTCCTCGATCTCGATCGGGTTGCCCGCGCCCTCGACGTCGAGGTAGACGAAGTAGCAGTCCTCGATGACGAACGTCCCCGGGTGGCGGATGCGGAGGCCGCGCGCGTTCGCGGAGTTGGTGTCGTCGCTCGGGATCTCGCCCGTGACGGCGATCAGGCAGTTCCGGACGTGACTAGTCTTCCCGCTGCTGGTGCCGTCGCGGTGGCCGACGCGGATGCCGGCGATGTTGTTGTTCACCGCCGCGCAGTTCTCGATCGTCACCGGGGGCTTGTCGACGTACGCCCCGTTGTTGGCCATGGACCCCCAGGCGGAGTTCCGGATCGTCACGCGCTCGTCGCCGCCGGAGTCGGTGTACAGCGCGCGGTCCTCGCTCTGCTGGCCGCCCTCGGGCCAGATGAACCCGTCGAGCGTCGCGCCGGGGGACAGGTCGAGCCCGGCCTTCGGCTCGGGGTTCTTCCCGCGGACGACGACGTTCTCGAGGGTCCCCTCCACGGTTCCCTGCATCGTCCCGGACTCGAGGTTCAGCACCACGTCGCCCTCCGACCCGCCGCCGACCAGCGCCGCGTCGGAGCCGATCTCGAGCTCCTCGCCCTCCCACGCGTACTTGCCGGGCTCGATGGTGGTCTTCCCGTCGGGGCTGAGCGGCAGCGAGGACTCCTGGGCGGCCGCGCCGCCCGTGGCGACGCCGACGGTCCCCAGCGTGGCGGCGGCGGCGGCCGCCCCCTTCAGCAGCGAGCGCCGCGACGTGGTCCCCGTTCGACCCCGTTTGGAGGGCGTACCGCTCCCGTTCGACTGGTCGGTAACCGCTTCCTTCTCCCCTGCATCGTCGATGTGGCTTGGCGCCATGCCTGGTAGGACGGTGTTTACCGAAAAGGGGTTTCGACCACCTCGAACTCGCTCGTGGATAGGAAGGTCCTACTTGGGGTCCGTTGGTTACCACGTCACCGCCACTCCGCTGTCGGCTCCCGTTGGTACGCGGTAGCGTCGATTTAATTACGCGCGATGGAAAAATGACCGCAACCGATGGGCCGATTCCGCGGAGTAAGACCCCCTTTCCGACGGTGGCGCCGGAAGTAGGGCGTCCGACGGGCCTCAAACGCCGAGTAAGAGCCCGTTACCGCCGAAACGGCGGGGGGTGGTCGCCACACTGCCGACTTACTGGCCCGACCTACCGGCCGCCCGGACGGCAGTGTCCGTATAACAATTGTGGCGGGGTAGGTGGAGGGAGCCGTGAGCCGACACGACGACGACGGACTCCGGACCTTACTCGTGGGGCTCGACGGCGCGTGCCTGCCGGTGGTCGATCCGCTGATCGACGACGGTCGGCTCCCCGTGCTCGCGGACCTGCTGGAGCGCGGCGCCTCGGGCCCACTCGAGTCGCAGATCCCCCCGTGGACGCCCAGCGCCTGGCCGTCGCTGTACACGGGCACGAACCCCGGGAGCCACGGCGCGTTCGACTTCCTGACGTTCGACGGCTACGACTGGGACGTCGTGAACCGGTCGCACGTCCGGGAACACGCCATCTGGGAACTCCTCTCCGAGCACGACCGCACGAGCGTCGTGGTCAACGTCCCCGTCACCGCGCCGCCGCCGGCGTTCGACGGGGCGCTCGTTCCCGGGTACGTCGGGCCCGAGTCGCCGCCGACACACCCCGAGGGGTTGATCGAGGACCTCCGCGAGGAGCTGGGCGAGTACCGCGTCTACGCGCCCCGCGGCGTGGAGGGCGACGAGCAGATCGAGTGGTACCGACGGCTTACTCGCATGCGCGGGGCGGCGTTCCGCCACCTCGCGGATCGGTTCGACCCGGAGTTCGGCTTCCTCCAGTTCCAGCAGACCGACACGGTGTTCCACGAGCGACCGGAGGACGACGAGGCCGTCAACGCCGTCTACGAGACGGTCGACGAGGAGCTGGGGGCCGTCCTCGACGCCTGCGACCCGGAGACGGTGTTCGTCGTCAGCGACCACGGGATCGGCCCGTACCGCGACGAGGAGTTCCGCGTCAACGAGTTCCTCCGCGAGCGCGGCTTCGTGGCCACGACGCGGGGGGAGGGCGGGATGCCGTCCTGGGGCGCCCTCGGGCCGGAGAACCTCGGCGAGGACGGGGGAGAGGGCGATGACGATCGGTCGCTGGCCGAGCGCGCCGTCGCGACCGCGGCCGCCCACGGGCTGACGAGCCAGCGCATCGAGGCCATCCTCTCGCGGCTCGGGCTGGCGGACCTGGCGCTGAAGCTCGTCTCGACGGACACGGTCAGGGCCGGCACCGAGCGCGTCGACTTCGAGCGCTCGACCGCCTACATGCGCTCGCGAACCGAACTCGGAATCCGCATCAACCTGGCCGGCCGGGAGCCGAACGGCACCGTCTCGCCCGCCGAGTACCCCAGCGTCCGGGACGACGTCGTCGACGAACTCGCGAGCGCGCGGACCCCCGACGGCGACCCCGTGTTCTCGGAGGTCGGGCCCCGCGAGGAGTTCTTCGAGGGCGAGTACATCGACGACGCCGCCGACATCATCGCCGTCCCGGACGAGTTCGACACGTTCCTCACCGCGTCGCTGCGGGGGGACCTCTTCGGCCCGACGTCCGAGACGTGGAACCACAAGCGCGACGGGCTGGTCGCCGCCGTCGGCGCCGGGGTCGACGCGGACGGGAGCGTCGAGGGGGCCCACCTCTTCGACGTGGCGCCGACGGTCCTCTCCGCGCTCGGCGTCCCGCCGAGCGACCGGATGGACGGCGGCCCGCTTCCGGTCGTCGACCCGGTTCCGCCCGACGAGTACCCGCCCTACGTGGCGACGGGGACGCGCCGGACCGACGACGACGACGTCGAACAGCGGCTCGCAGATCTCGGATATCTCGACGACTCATGAGCATCGAAATCCGCACCACCGACGACGACCAGTGGAACGACATCGTTGACGACTCGCCGCAGACGACTCCCTTCCATCGGGCGGAGGCGCTCGACGTGATCGCGGAGCACTCCGGGGCGGACCTCTACCGGCTCGTGGGGTACAAGGGGCAGGAACCGGTCGGCGTCTTCCCGGTGTTCTCCATCTCGAAGGGCCCCATCAGCGGCGCGTTCTCCCCGCCGCCGAACCTCAAGGTCCACTACCTCGGCCCGGCGCTCCTCAACTTCGAGAAGCTGAAACGCCGCAAGCGCGACAAGCGAAACCAGCGGTTCGTCGACGGCGTGATCGAGTGGGTCGACGAGGAGGTCTCGCCGCGCTACTGGAACCTCCGGACGCCGATCGGGTACGGCGACGCCCGGCCGTTCACGTGGAACGAGTTCGACGCCTCCCCCCGGTACACGTACGTCGTCGACCTGACGCGGGACGAGGACGAGCTGCTCTCGCGGTTCAGCAGCGACGCGCGCCGTAACATCACCGGGGAGTACGACGTCGACTTCGAGGTGACGGAGGGGGGGCTAGACGCCATCGACAGCATCATCGCGCGGACGCGGGAGCGCCACGAGGAACAGGGCGAGTCCTACCCCGTCACCGCCGAGTTCGTTCGCGACCTCCACGATAGACTTCCCACGGGGACGATCCGCCCGTACGTCTGCCGGGTTGAGGGCGAGTTCGCCGGCGGCGCGATCGACCTCGAGAGCGACGGGCGGGCGGGCGCGTGGATCGGGGGCGCCAAGGCCGACGCGCCGGTCCCCGTCAACGACCTGCTCGAGTGGCGGATAGCGACGGACGCACGCGATCGCGGCTGCTCCGCGTTCGACCTCGTCGGCGCGAACCACGAGCGAATCTACTCGTACAAGGCGAAGTTCGCGCCCGATCTCGTCCCGTACTTCAGCATCGAGCGGGGGTCGACCGCGATGACCTTCGCCGCCCAGATGTACAAGAATCTGCGTTGACAGGACCGGGGGACGACGGTCGATCGCCCCTACCCTTGCACGAGCCTAAGCACGCCCTTCCCGGTTCAGGCGGGCGGTACTGCCGGCCAGGAGCGGTCTATTCACAAACCTTTCCAAGCGAGAAAACGAATACAACCGACGTTTCGGTCGGCGTTACGTTTGAACACGCTGTTCATACCAAAGTAAAGCCCGGTTGTACGCCAGCCAGCATGCCAGACACTGACCGACGACGCATCCTTCAGATCGCGGCGACGGGAATCGCAGTCGGCCTCGCGGGCTGTGGAGACGGCGGCGGGAACGGCGGCGGGAACGGCGGCGGCGAGGAGACCGACCCGCTCGAAGCCGATACCGAGACGGAGACGGAGGAGGAGACCGAGACGGAGACGGAGGAGGAGGTCGGCGAGGAGACCGAGACGGGCATGGAGACCGAGACTGGAATGGGGACGGAAACCGGAATGGGGACAGAGACAGGCATGGAGACCGAGACCGGAATGGGGACGGAAACCGATGCCTTCGGCAACGAGACCGAAACCGAGACGGAGACGGAGGCCCCGTAACCGCCGCGAGCGTCCTGGCGGACGTCACACGTGATGGCTCCACGCCGGGAGCTCCCGACGTGCAGGGCGGACTGATCGCCGCTTCGTGACGGCTGACGCCGTCCAGTCGTGACGGTCCGCATCCCGTGCGTCGATCGCGTCGTCGTCGCTGTGACGACGGCTGCCAGCCCAGCAGCTGCTATTTTGGCTAGCAAAACTATCACAACTAACCGTACTATCCAAACCAGCTGTACTCGCGGAACCGAGTCGAACGGCACAGGGAGCCCGTTCCTCCCCGGGTGATCCCCAGCGACGGCTCACGGAGTCGGCGGACCCAAACGCTTGTCCACCCTCCACGAGACCTCACGGCCGATGGTCGAACGGATCCTCCTGCCCGTCGACGACTCCCCACGGTCGAACGCCGCCGTCGAGCACGCGCTCTCGGTGTACCCGGACGCGTCCTTCGTGCTGTTGCACGTGGTCGACCCGCGGGACTGGGTCTCGACCGACGAGTACGGCGAGGTGTACTACGCCGCGGAGACGAAGGACGCCGTCGTCGAGGAGGCGGACGACCTCCTCGCGACCGCCCGCGAGCAGGTGGCCGCGGCCGACAGGCCGGTCGAGACCGTCCGCGCCTTCGGCCAGCCGGCCAAGGAGATCGTCGCATACGCGCGGGAGAACGACGTCGACGCCGTCGTCATGGGGAGCCACGGGCGAACTGGCCTCGACCGTCTCCTCCTCGGCAGCGTCGCGGAGACGGTGGTCAGGCGCTCGCCCGTCCCGGTGACGGTCGTCCGCTGACGCGCCGGTCGTGTGCCTCGGCGCACCGACGCTCGTGCGGTTCGTGAGCGGTCGACACACTATCTATCTAACCTCGAATTTCAGATAGTAGTGGTACTATTTCAGATATTCTAGTGAAACCATGAAAGGGGTTCGTTCCTCGCCCTCCGAACGAGCAGACGATACCGGAGGACTCGAACGGGGTGAATCCGCGAACCCGGAGTCGCTCGAACGAGCACTCCCTCCACGATCCACTCCGACGGAGGATCTATCCTTCGGGTAAAACCAACCGACCGACCGCGTTAGTTCCCCTTTAACCACCATTCCCCCGTCGAACCAGTTGTTCGTCCGGCGTCCCACCGAAGTTCGGCTCGTCACGGAGGAAGCGAAATAGTATCTAATCGAGGTATAAAACATATCTTATATGTGGTGGTGGGCCTGCCGACTCTGTCTCCTCCAGGACGACCGCTCGGGAAACCCGAATCCGGAGCCCCGGCCGTCGCCGTTTGGGCGGCAAATACTGCGGGGCGTCCAGACACGCTTATGGTGTTCCCTGTCAACGTGTGACTCGACATGCGAAAGGTACGATTCCTGGACCCGGCGGGTAGCGTGCGAACTGGCGAGTGGATCGACGGCGCCGTGGAGTTCGGCAGCCAGCGGTTCGACCTCGAGGACGTCTCGCTCCTCCCGCCGACCGACCCGTCGAAGATCGTCTGCGTCGGGCTGAACTACGCGAAGCACGCCGAGGAGACGGACTCCGACATCCCGGAGCGGCCGCTGCTGTTCCTCAAGACACCGAACACCCTCGCGGGCCACGGCGACACCATCACCCTCCCCGAGTCGAGGGAGCGCATCGACTTCGAGGGGGAGCTCGGCGTCGTCATCGGCGAGCAGTGCCGCAACGTCGCCGAGGAGGACGCCGAGGACGTCATCGCGGGCTACACCTGCGTCAACGACCTCTCGAACCGCGACGACCAGCGCGTCGAGCAGAACTGGGTGCGAGGCAAGTCGTTCGACAACTCCGCGCCCATCGGCCCGGTGCTCGCCACCCCGGAGCACCTCCCGGACGGGGCGAGCATCGAGACCCGACAGAACGGCGAGGTGAGACAGTCGTCGTCCATCGACGACCTCATCTTCGAGATCCCGGAGCTGATCGCGGAGATCACCGAGCTGGTGACGCTGGAGGCCGGCGACGTCATCGCCACCGGGACGCCCGAGGGCGTCGGCCCCATCAGCGGCGGCGACGAGGTGGAGGTGGAGGTCGAGGGCGTCGGGACGCTGAAGAACGACTACGTCGCGGGCGAGTTCAGCGGGGACGACACCCACGACTTCGTCCCGAACCAGTAACCCCGTCGTCGCGTCGGCCTCGGATCGTCGCGCCGGCGATGCACTGCGGGTGACGGTCCCGCGTTCCGATTCTCGCTTTCGTTCCGTAGCGTTCCAGTCCGTCGACTCGCGGTTCTGCCGACTCCCGCTTCACCGACTTTCGTTCCTGCCGACTCCCGCTTCACCGACTCACGGTTCCGTCGATTCCTGATTCAGTCATGCCGCCGGCCGGACGCCGGCTACTCCACCTGCTCGACCCGGTTCGTGAGCGTGCCGAGGCCCTCGACGGTCACGGACAGCTCGTCGCCGTCGGAGAGCGACACGTCCTGGAAGTGGCCGACGCCCTTCGGCGTCCCGGTGGCGACGACGTCGCCCGGCTGGAGCTCCACCCGCGAGGAGACGTACGACACCAGGTCCGCGACGTCGTAGATCATCAGGTTCGTGCCCTCGTCCTGGACGACGTCGCCGTTGTGGCGGGTCTCGATGTGGAGGTCGTTCGGGTCGCCCACCTCGTCGCTCGTGACGACCGCCGGGCCGACCGGCGTCGAGTTCTGGAGCCCCTTCGCGGAGAACCAGTCGAGCCACTCCTCGTCCTTCGCCCGCACGTTCTGGAGGTCACGGGCCGTGACGTCGTTCAGCACCGTGTAGCCCGCGACGTGGTCCAGCGCGTCCTCGGGCGCGACGTGCCGGCCCGGCTCGCCGACGACGGCCGCCAGCTCCCCCTCGTAGTCGAGGTCCGTCGTCAACCGGGTGTCGTACTCGATGGGCGCGCCCTGGCCGACCAGCGCGCGGGTGGCCTTGGTGAATATCAGCGGCCGCTCGAACTCCTCCTGCGTGCGGTCGACCTCCTCGATGTGGGAGTAGTAGTTCAGCGCCACCGCGAAGGTGGTGTTGCGCCGGGTCGTGGGCGGCAGCAGCGTCACATCGGCCGCGTCGTGCTCCTCGCCGCCGTCGCCGACGCCGTCCCCGGTCGTGACCGCCGCCAGCGCGGCGTCGAACGCCCCGACCTCGTCCGTGACGTCCCGTACCGTCTCGTCCTTGAGGACGCCGACGCGTCGCTCGTCCCCGCCCGTGTGAAAGTGTACCAGTCGCATGCTCCCGTGAACGGCGGGCTCGTTCGGGCATAAAGATTGGCGTCCCGACGGCGCCGGGAGGTGGAATCCGGACTGCTGATCAGGAACCCGGGAGCGAGCGTGCTACCAGTCGGGGGCGTAGTCCGGCGAGTACTGTCGCTCCACGTCGTCGATGGCGTCGATGCGCTCGACTTCCGCGTCGGTGAGGTCGAGGTCGCGGGCGCGCCAGTTGTCCTCGATGTGGTCGCGGCCGGTCGCCTTGGGGATGGGTATCGTCCCCTTCTCCAGACACCACGCGATGCTCACGCGGGCCGGGCTGACCCCGCGGTCGTCGGCGATCTCCCGGATCTCGGGCTCGTCGAGGACGCGGCCGTTGCCGAGCGGCGCGTAGGCGACGAAAGCGATCCCGTTGGCCTCGCAGTACTCGCGGAGGTCCTGCTGCGGGAGGAGGGGGTGCATCTCGGCCTGGAGTACCGAGACGGGGACCGCCGAGGCGTCGCGGGCCTCCTCGAGCTGGTCGACGGTCACGTTACACACGCCGAGCCGGTCGAACAGCCCCTCGTCGTGCAGGGCCGCGAGGACCTCGAAGGTGGTCTCGGGGTCGTAGCCGCCGGCCGGCCAGTGGACGCCGTACAGCAGGTCGACCGACTCCACGTCCAGTCGGTCGAGACACGACCGCACGTTCGCCTCGATGCTCCCGGCCGAGTAGTCGTCGGTGAACCGCGGGTGAAGCACCTTCGTCGCCAGGAACACGTCGTCGTCGACGTCGGCGGCCGCGATACCCTCGCCGACGGCAGCCTCGTTCCCGTACGCCTCGGCGGTGTCGACGTGTCGGTAGCCGACCTCCAGCGCGGTCCGCACGCTGTCGACGCACTCCCCGTGGTCCGTGTTCCGGTACGTTCCGAGCCCCGGCGACGGGATATCGTGATTCGCCATTGTGTACGTTCGGACCTCCGACGCCACCGGCATAATCGTTCCCCCGGGCCAGGACCGACCGGTCGACCACGGTGCGGCCACGATCCCCCGACGGACGATCACTCCCGGCGACGGCGTGACGGATTGGGGATACCGTCCAGCTGTTCTGCATCGTCGAACAGAATGGGGGCGGTCCGTGGATTGTCAGCCGTCTACCCTGCCGCAATCGTTCGTCTGGGGAGCGATACGGGCGGTCTCCGACGGACGAGCGGGGGGTACGATGGAATTACAAACATACGTCTGTAATCCACATCTTCGTTCGGCATCGTAGAACGGCGATCAGGCGTACCTGATGTTGAGTTCCAGTTCGTTAGCGACGGCCAGGAGCAGGTCCGGGAGCTCCGACCGGATGCGCTCGCCCTTCATCCGCTGGCTCGGGCCGGAGACGCTCAGCGCCCCCAGGACGCGCCCGTCGGCGGTCGAGACTGGCACGCCGACCGCCCAGAGGCTGTTGGTGCTCTCCCCCCGGTTGTCGGCGTAGCCGCGCTCGCGGATGCGCTCCAGCTCCTCGTACAGCTCCCCCTCGTCGGTGATCGTCCGGTCGGTGAAGCGTTCGAGGCCGCGCCGTGCGATGACCTCCTCGACGTCGGGCTCCGGGAGGCTCGCGAGGATGGCCTTGCCGGCCGACGTGGCGTGCAGGGGGACCCGCTTGCCGATCTCCGAGTCGGTGTGGACGGCCTCGCTCCCGGACTCGCGGAACATGTAGACGCCGTAGCCGTGCTCCTCGACGATGAACTGGGATCGCTCGCCCGTCTGCGCGGCGAGCTTCTTCACCTTGTCCCGCGCGAGCTCGTAGGCCGGCTGCCGGGTCCGCACCCGCTGTCCCAGGTGGAGAAAGCGCAGGCTGAGCCGGTACTCGTCGCCGTCCTGCAGCACGTACCCCCGACGACGGAGCGTCTGCAGGTGGTTGTGGACGGTGCTCTTGGCCATGCCGAGCTCGTCCGCCAGTTCGGTGACGCGCGCCTCGCCGCGCTCCCCGATCTGTTCTATCACGTCGAACGTGGTCTCGGTCGCCCCGATCCCGCCCAGCGCGTCGTTTCGTGAGGTCATGGGAGAGTATCACAAACAACGCTATTTATAACTATTGTTCTACAGGACCGAACGCGGTTCGGGTCGCGGTGATCAGTACGAGCGCGGCAGGCTCAGGACCTTCTCCGCGACGTAGTTGAGCGCGAGCTGCTGGGTGACGGGGACCAGCCGGGTGAGCCGGGCCTCCCGCAAGTACCGCTCGACGTCGTACTCCCGGGCGACGCCGAACCCCCCGTGGGCCTGGACCGCCGCGTCGGCGGCCTCGAAGCAGGCCTCGGCCGCGAGGTACTTGGCGGTGTTCGCGCGGCCGCCGAGCTCCCGCCGCGTGAGGTCGTCCGTCCGGCGGGCCGCCGCGTAGGTGACCTCCTTGGCCGCCTGGACGTGGGCGTGTGCGGCGGCAAGCGGGTGCTGGACGGCCTGGTTGGCGCCGATGGGCCGGCCGAACACCTCGCGCTCCCGGGCGTAGGCGGCCCCCCGTTCGACTGCGAGTTCGCCCAGCCCGACGCACTCGGCGGCGACGACGAGCCGTTCCTCGTTGAGGCCGTCGAGGAGGTGGTAGAACCCCTCCCCCTCGGTGCCGACGAGGTTCCCCGCGGGGACCCGGAGGTCGTCGAACCACAGTTCGAACGAGTGGACGAACTCCCCCGCGGTCTTCGGGATCGGCTCCATCCGCAGCGCGCCCTGCCCGGTCGCGTCGTCGAGGTCCACGAGCAGCAGCGACAGGCCGCGGGTCTCCTTCTCGACGTCCGCGACCGGCGTAGTCCGGACCACGAGGAGGAGGTAGTCCGAGACGTCGACGCGCGAGGTCCAGATCTTCTGGCCGTTCACGACGTACTCGTCGCCCTCGCGGGTCGCGGTCGTCTCGATCGCCGTCGACTCCGAGCCCGCGTTGGGCTCGGTCAGCCCGAACGACTGGACGGACACCTCGCCGGCCGCGACCTTCGGCAGCAACTCCGCCTTCGTCGCCTCGTCGGCGTAGTTCACCAACGGGACCGAGTTGTAGACGCCGCCGTGGACCGCCTGGGCGGCGCCGAAGCCGCCGCCGCTCGCGGCGATCTCCTCCATCAGTATCACCGACTCCACCGTCGACATCCCGGCGCCGCCGTACTCCTCCGGGATGAGCACGCCCAGCCAGCCGCCGTCGGCGAGCGCGTCCACGAACTCGTGCGGGTACTCGCCGGTCGCGTCGCGCTCGCGCCAGTACGCGTCGTCGAACTCCGAACAGAGCTCCCGGACGCTCCGCCGGAACACCCGCTGTTCCTCCGATAGCTCCACGCTACCCCGAACGGGATGGACCATCTACCGGGTGAGAGGGGTCCCGGTCCATATAATTCCCTCCCCTCGGCGCTGAACGGGAGCGATTGGCCCCAGGAGGCGAGGGTGTGCTCGTCGGACGGGCCGACGGAGGAACCTTTTTGAGCCGTTCCCACGGCCTTGAGTGTGTGACAGAAATCCACACGCTCTCGGCGACCCGTCTCGCACGCGAGATCCGCAACGGCGACCGCTCGCCGGTCGCCGTGGTCGACGCCGTGCTCGACCGTATCGACGCGCGCAACGACCGGACGAACGCCTTCGTGACCGTCACCGCCGACCGCGCCCGGGAGGACGCCCAGGCGGCCGAGCGCGCCGTCGAGGAGGGTCGATCGCTCGGCCCGCTCCACGGCGTCCCGGTGGCGGTGAAGGACCTGGACGACGTCGCCGGCGTCCGGACGACGTTCGGCTCCCGCCTGTTCGAGAACAACGTCGCCGACGAGGACGACGAGTTCGTGCGGCGGCTGGAGGCGGCCGGCGCGATCGTCGTCGGCAAGACCAACACGCCCGAGTTCGGCCTCGGCTGTACCACGGACAACCTCGTGCTCGGGCCGACCGGCACCCCGTTCGACCCGTCGAAGGTCGCCGGCGGCTCCTCGGGCGGCGCGGGCGCGGCGCTGGCAGACCAGCTGGTCCCCATCGCCCAGGGCTCGGATACCGGCGGCTCGATCCGCACGCCCGCCTCCTGCTGTGGCGTGTTCGGCATCAAGCCCTCGTTCGGGCGCGTCCCGCGGGTAAACCGGCCCGACGCCTTCGCCGACCACACGCCGTTCTCCCACACCGGCCCGATGGCCCGCACGGTCGCCGACGCGGCGGTGATGCTCGACGTGATGGCCGGCCCGGACCCGGGGGACCCGTTCAGCCTCCCGGACGACGGCACCGACTACGTCGGCGCCACCGAGCGCCCGATCGACGACATGCAAGTGGCGTATAGCCCCGACCTGGGCATCTACCCGGTCGACCAGGCCGTTCGGGACGTCGTGGACGGGGCCGTGGGGGCGTTCGAGGACGCGGGCGCGACGGTCGAGCGGGTCGACCCCGACATCGACTGCGAGCGGGAGGACGTCCTCCACGCCTTCTACACGTTCGCCAAGGTGCGCTGGGAGTCGCTGTTCGACAACCTGGAGGAGGTTCACGGGCTGGACCCGCGTGGCGCCGACCGCGACCTGCTCCGGCCGGTCACCGTCGAGACCATCCTCGAGAGCGACCCGGTCACGACGCGCGAGTACAAGCGCGCGGACGTGACCCGGACGACGGTGTACGACGGCGTCGTTGACCTCCTCCGGGAGTACGACCTGCTCGTGACGCCGACGCTCGGCGTCACGCCGTTCCCGCACGGCGAGCACCCGACGGAGGTGGACGGCGTCGAGGTCGAACCGCTGCGCGGCTGGCTGCTCACCCAGCCGTTCAACTTCTCGGGCCACCCCGTCGGCGCCGTCCCGGCGGGGCTCGCCGACGACGGGCTCCCCGTGGGAATGCAGGTGGTGGGTCGCCGTCACGCCGACGGGGACGTGCTGGCTGCCAGCGCGGCCGTCGAACGGGAGCGTCCCTGGGCGGACGCCTACCCCGAGTGAGGAATCAGTCGCCGGTTCAGAAGGTGGTCGCGGGTCCCGCCGTCAGTCCCGCATCGTGGTCACGACGGGGCACTCCGCGCTCAGCAGGATCTCCTGGGTGACGCTCCCGAAGATGGCCTTGCCGACGGGGGACCGTCGCCGCCCACCCACCGCGAGGAACTCCGGGTCGATGTCGGCCGCCTCCGCGAGGACCTCGTCGGCCGGGTCGCCGACGCGGCCCCGCGGCTCGACGCGGTCGTCGACCCCCCCGAGCGCGTCCTCGGCCGCGCGGTAGGCGAACCGCGCGGCGCTGTCCTCCTCCTGCGCGATGGTGACGTCGCCGAACCCCGGAAGCTCCTCGATCGATTTGCGGTACTCGTCGAACTCCTCGGCGGGCGCCACGTGCAGGACGACGAGCGGCTCGTCGTACCGCTCGGCCAGTTCGTAGGACACCGGAAGCACCCGTTCGGATCGCTGGTTCTCCCCGATCGCGGCCAGTATCGGCATGCCCGTCCCATTACCATCCCTCCCTAAGTAGATTGTCCCGGGCGGACCCCCACCCGACGCAAAGCTATATGCCGGCGTGGTCCACCGGTCGATGCGAGGTAAGACAATGCGACGAGTCCGATTCAGGGACCGCGGCGGTTCCGTACGGCGGGGCGAGTGGACAGACGACGGCATCGAGTTCGGCGGCGAGGTGTACGACCCGGAGGCGGTCGACGTCCTCCCGCCGGTCGAGCCGTCGAAGATCGTGTGCGTGGCCGCGAACTACGTCGAGCACATCAAGGAGGCGGGCCGGAGCATCCCCGAGGACCTCCCGCCCCGCCCGGGCTTCTTCCTCAAGGGTCCGAACGCGGTGGCCGGCCACGGCGACACCGTGAAACTGCCGACCCCCGCGGCGACCGAGGAGGAGCTGGCCGGGCGCGAGAAGGGCGACATCGAACTCGGACAGGGTCGGATGGACTACGAGGGCGAGTTCGGCGTCGTCATCGGCGAGCAGTGCCGCAACGTCCCGGAGGACGACTACATGGACGTGGTCGCGGGCTACACGTGTCTCAACGACGTCTCGAACCGCGACGACCAGGACGTCGAGCGGAACTGGGTGCGCGGAAAGGCGTTCGACAACTCCGCGCCCATCGGCCCGGTGCTGGCGACGCCCGACGAGGTGCCGGAGCAACCGCGGGTGCGGCTCTGGCTGAACGGCGAGAAGCGGCAGGACTCCGACGACGACGAGCTGGTCTTCCCCGTCGGGCGGGCCATCAGCGACGTCTCGACGTTCCTGACGCTGGAACCCGGCGACATCGTCGCCATGGGGACCACCGTCGGCGTCGGGCCGCTGAGCGACGGCGACCACGTGGAGATCGAGGTGGAGGGCGTGGGACGGCTCGAACACGACGTCGAGGCCTGAGCCCGCCGACCGGGTGACGATCGGATCCGACCTCACCCGTTCGGGCGTGGTGTCGACGTGCGAACTTTTTATCCATCCGTGCGATAGAGGGCCGCCATGGAAGACGCCGCGGCCAGCGAATCCCTGTTCACGACTGGCGTCCTGACGACGCGAGATGGGGAGGTAACGACGACCGAGCGCTTCGAGTCCTCGGTCGAGGACTACGTCGACGAGGTCGCCGGCCGGACTCGCGAGGAGCTGGCCGAGCTCGTCCGGGAGCGGGTCGAACGGGAGGCGGTCGTCGACCCGTTCGCGGCCCTCGGCGCCGAGGACTCCCGCACCCTCGCGGAGCTGTTCGCGCTCCACGACCACCTGACGGCCGCCGCCGACGGTGGGGAGCTGGCCGCCGCCGACGCGTTCCTCTCGTCCGGCGACTGGCTGTCGCTGCTCCCGGTGTTGCGGCTGTTCCGTCCCGTCGAGACGCCGACCGACGGCGTCCCGGAGTCGTTCGTCCCGGTCCCGGCGACGCACGTCCCCCACCTTACGCGGATCTACTCGCCGGCGGTCGTGTACGTCTGGCTCGACGACTGCTCGCCCTGCGAAACCGTCAAGGACGACCTCGAGTCGATCTTCGCGGACCCGCAGGAGGTGATGCCGTTCGCGGTGTACGGTCCCGACCACCAGGAGTTCCTCGCCGAAGAGTACCAGGTGACCGCCGGACCGGCGCTGCTGTTCGTGCTCGACGGGACCGTCGACTCGCGGATCTACGGCGCCCAGGGGAGGCGGGGAATCGAGGCGGAACTGGCGACGCTCCGCGAACTGGCCGCAGGCGACTGACGCGACCGCCCCGAACCCACCGCCTCGGCCGGGTTCGGGGGGTCGGCCATCGAAACTCTTAATATGGCGGCTGGGTTGAGAACTGTTGACATACGACTCTATGATATCAGGAGCCGAGTGTGGCTGTCGTCACGCCAGTAGGCACGAAACAAACGGCGTCGAGGGCCACGTGGAAACCACATGAGTGTCGTGAGCAAACTGCAAGGATTCGGCGGCGGCGACCTCGGAACCATGGTCAGGCGGACCCTGCGGAACCTGCTCCGTGAGCGGATCACCAAGTTCGCGTTCGTCTGCCTGCTGTTCATCCTCCTGATCGGACTCATGGGGCCGGAGATCGCGCCATACGACTACGCCGAGCAACAGCGGACCGCGGACGGCCAGCTGAACCGGTACGCCCAGCCGTCGCTCGAGCACCCGCTGGGGACGAACGACCGCGGCGAGGACGTGCTCTCGCGGCTGCTGGTCGGGGCACGGGCGACGCTCATCACCGGGCTGCTCGCGGGGAGCCTGATGCTCGTGCTCGGCCTGTTCGTCGGCGTGACCGCCGGCTACGTCGGCGGACGGACGGAGAGCCTGCTGATGCGCTTCGTCGACTTCATCTACGGCATCCCGTTCATCCCCTTCGCCATCGTGCTCATCACGTTCTTCGGGGCGGGCTTCTACACCACCATCGCCATCATCGGGCTGGTGCTGTGGCGGTTCATCGCGCGGGTGATACGCTCGCAGGTGCTCCAGATCAAACAGCGCCCGTACATCATGGCGGCGAAGGCCTCGGGGGCCAGCACGCCCTGGATCATCCGCAAGCACATCCTGCCGAACATCGCCAACATGGCCGCGCTGTTCTTCGCCATGGGCGTCGGGCTGGCCATCCTCGAACAGGCCGGCCTCTCGTTCATCGGCGTCACCGACCCGTTCACGCCGACCTGGGGGATCATGATCCGCAACGCCCACCAGTCGGGTCGGGTCGCCGAGGCGTGGTGGTGGTCGTTCCCGCCGGGAATCATGATCTCGCTGACGGTGCTCTCGCTGTACCTCCTCGGACGGGGGTACGAGGGCGCGGGCGGCGAGGACGAGGTGGTCGTGTAACATGTCCGAGCCAATACTGGAGTTCGACGACGTCGACATCGAGTACAGCACCCGCGGGGACAACGCGGTCCACGCGGTCAACGACGCATCGTTCGCCATCGAGGAGCACGACTACTTCGGGCTCGTCGGCGAGAGCGGCTGCGGCAAGAGCACCATCGCCGACGCCATCGTCGGCGGCCTCGACGAGAACGGCGAGGTCACGTCGGGCGCGATCCGGTTCAAGGGGAAGGAGATCCAGGACTACTCCGAGAAACAGTTCAACAAGGAGATCCGCTGGAAGGAGATCTCGGTCATCCCCCAGTCCTCGATGAACAGCCTCGACCCGGTGATGAAACTGAGCCAGCAGGCCGTCGAGATGGCGAAGTACCACACCGACCTCTCGAAGGCCGAGGCGGTAGACCGTCTCCGGGACCTGTTCGACGTCGTCGGGCTCTCGGAGTCGCGCATCCACGACTACCCGCACCAGTTCTCCGGCGGGATGCAACAGCGGGCGATCATCGCGTTCTCGCTGTTCCTCCGCCCCAGCCTCATCATCGCGGACGAGCCGACGACGGCGCTGGACGTCATCATGCAGGACCAGATCCTCGACCACATCAACGAGCTGAAGGACGACTGGAACATCAGCATGCTGATGATCACCCACGACATCTCCGTCGTCTTCGAGAACTGCGACTCGATGGCGGTGATGCACGGCGGGCAGGTCGCGGAGGCGGGCAGCACCGTGGACGTGTTCGACCGGCCGCGACACCCGTACGCCATCCTGCTCCAGAACGCGTTCCCGGACGTCCGGTACCCCGACCGCGAACTGGCCGTCATCGAGGGTCACCCGCCACAGCTTCGGGAGAAACCGGACTTCTGCACGTTCGCGGACCGCTGCCCGTGGTCCACCGACGAGTGTTACGACGGCGCTCCCGACCCGCAGCCGATCGAGGGCGACGAGTCCCACATGGCGTGGTGCGTCCGGGCCCACGAGATGGAGGAGCTGGCCGCCGAGCACCTCGAGAAACCGCCCGAGGCATCGAGCATCCTGGAGGGGAGCCGATGAGCGGCGACGCGCCGGTCCTCGAACTCCGGGGGCTGGAGAAGTACTTCGACACCTCGACGGGGCTGTTCGACACGGTCAAGAACCGCATCGCCGGCCGGGAGCCCGCGTACGTCCAGGCCGTCGACGGCGTGAACATGGAGCTCCGGGAGAACCAGGTCCAGGGCGTCATCGGCGAGAGCGGCTGCGGGAAGACCACGCTGCTGCGGACGCTCATCGGGCTGTACGAGCCCACCGGCGGGGAGCTGCTCTTCCACGGCCAGCCGACCTCGGAGTTCACCAAGGAGGAGTGGAAGGAGTTCCGCCGCCAGGTCGGGCTCGTCTTCCAGGACCCGTTCAACTCGCTGGACCCGAAGTTCAGCGTCCGACGCACGCTGGCGGAGCCGCTCGAGATCCACGGCATGGACTACGACCTCGAGCGCATCGAGGAGATGCTGGAGTCCGTGGGGCTGTCCCCGGCGGACAAGTACCTGGGGCGGTTCCCGAACCAGCTCTCCGGCGGCGAGAAACAGCGCGTCGCCATCGCGCGCGGGCTCATCACCGAGCCCGACGTCATCCTGGCCGACGAGCCGGCGTCGATGCTGGACGTCTCCACCCAGGCGGAGATCCTGAACCTCCTGAACCGGCTCACCGACGAGTTCGGCGTCTCGATGGTGTACATCTCCCACGACCTCTCGACGGTCTCGTACATCTGCGACGAGATCAACGTCATGTACCTCGGCCGGGTCGTGGAGAAGTCGCCGACGAGGCGGCTGCTCGCGGAGCCCAAACACCCCTACACGCAGGCGCTCATCCAGTCCATCCCGATCCCGGACCCGCACTACGAGCGCGAACGGGCGACGATCGGCGGCGAACCGGGCGACCCCATCAACATGCCGAAGGGGTGCCGGTTCAAGAACCGGTGTCCGGAGCGGATGGAGGTGTGCGACCACACGCCCTACGACGTCCCGCCGGACGGCGAGGACGACCGCACGGTGGCGTGTCACCTCTACTACGACCACCCGACCGGGGAGTCGGCGAAGCAGGAGGACTCCGCGCAACCGGAGGAACTCGCAGAACTGGAGGAAACACGATGAACTCGACACCGAACGACGATCGACCGACCGACCACGGGCGGGCCTCGGCCGTACGCGAACCCGATGCGAGCGACCCGCGACCACCCGCAGACGACCGCCCGCAGTCACCGACTCCGGCGACGGGAGGTGAGCGCGCGTGAGCCGCCTCCGCTACTTCGCCCGGCGGACGGCGATCACGGCGGTGCTCATCTTCATGGTGGCGTCGGCGCTGTTCGTGTTCTTCCGGCTGATGCCGGGGGACTACTCGGCGCTCCTCATCCAGCAGGGGATGACACCCGATCAGGCCGCCAAGCTCGAAGCGAAGTGGGGGCTGAACGCGCCGCTTCACGAGCAGTACTTCAAGTACGTGGTCAACCTGCTCACCGCGGACGCCGGTCAGTCGTTCCGACACGGGTCGCCCGTCTGGGAGCTCGTCCGGCCCCGTATCATCAACTCGGCCATCCTGGTGTTCCCGGCGATCACGGCGACGTACATCATCGGGAGCGTCATCGGCACGATCATCGGCCGGTACCGCGGCGGCTTCCTCGAGAAGTCGAGCATCATCACCGTCTCGATGTTCCACTCGATCCCCGACTTCTTCCTGGGCATCCTGCTGATCGCCGCGTTCTCCTCGACGCTCGGCATCTTCCCCACGTCGGGGATGCTCTCGACGCAGACCTCGATCATGATCCAGGACCAGCCGTTCTGGCACCGGTTCCTCCTGAAGGAGTTCTGGATGCACTACGCGCTCCCGTTCGCGACCATCACGCTGTACTTCATGCAGTACCCGGCGCTCATCATGCGCAACAGCGTCGTGGAGGTGAGCGACCAGGAGTTCCTCCACTACCACCGCCTGAAGGGGCTCCCGCGCGGGAAGCTGCTCCGGAAGCTCATGCGGCACGCGTCCCTGCCGGTCATAACGCTGTACCCGATCTCGCTGGCGACGTCCATCAGCGGGCTCGTCCTCATCGAGATCGTGTTCAACTGGCCCGGCATCGGGCGGCTCCTCGTGGACTCCGTGCTGGCCCGGGACTTCCCGGTCATCCAGTTCGTCTTCCTCGTCGCGGCCGTCTGGGTCATCCTGGGGAACTTCGTCGTGGACCTGCTCTACGGCGTCATCGACCCCCGGGTGTCAGTCGCGGGCGACGGGAACGAGTAGTCCCGCGGCCGCCCCTTCGACCGGGTTCGTCGTCCGTGCGGATCGGCGAGATGGAAGTCGGCCCGGAAATCGCCGGCATCCGTCGGAATCCAGTCGGCGTTCTCCCGTCCGACAGGGCCGGAATCACCGAAAACCTTTTGCTTGCATATGGGAACATTGAGACATGCCATCAAGTGGCAGGCAGAGCAGCGAACAGCGTGTCGACCGGAGACGAGTGTTACAGACGATCGGCGTCGCGTCCGCCGCCGCTCTGGCGGGCTGCGGCGGGAACGGCGGGAACGGCGGCAACGGTGGGAACGGAGGCAACGGCGGGAACGGCGGTGGGGGCGGAGGGGCCGGGGACCTTGGCGAGCGGGTTCCCACGCTCACGTTCCAGTACTGGTCCGACCAGGGACCGCCGACGGTCCTGTTCGAGGAGACGATCTCGAACATCCAGGCCCGAACCGGCGATATGGGGTTCCAGATCGAGACGATGCCGATGACGACCGGCGAGGGGGTGGCGGCGGTCGGGAACGACAACCGGGACTTCCACATCGCGGTGAACAGCCACGGCCCCTCGCCCGGCCGACTCGACCCGGACGAGCTGCTGACAAACTACAGCCTCGACTACGCCGGGGCCAACGGCAGGTACAACCCGGGGAACTACGCCAACTGCGAGTTCACCGAGCACGCCCGCGCGCAGTCGGTCGCGGCACCGGGTGAGCGCGAGGAGGCCGTCAACAACGCGATGTCGGTCTTTTCGGAGGACCTCGGCTTCATCCCGACGATCGAGCGCCCGTTCACGGCGGCGGTCAACACCGACGTGCTCACCGAACTCGAGACCGGACCGGCGGGGCTGAGCGACATCCACTGGTCCTCGCTGCTCGAGTCGGGGCTGGAGGCGCGGGACGGACAGGGGCCGATCGTCGCGAACCTCCCGTCCGAGATGCTGACGAGCAGCTTCTACCCCACCGTCAGCGACGGCGACGCGATGGTCCTGTACACGAATCTGACCACGTCGCCGCTCCTGATGTACGACTCCAACTACGAGCTGATCCCGGTCCTCGCCGAGAGCTGGGAGACGAACGACGAGGGGACGCGGACGACGTTCCAGCTCCGGGACGCCACGTTCCACAACGGTGACCCGGTGACGCCGGAGGACGTCAAGTGGACCTACGAGTTCCTGCGCGACCAGTACCACAACGGCGACTACCAGTGGACGAACCTCCCGGAGGACCTGACCGTCGAGGTCGTCGACGACAGCACGGTCGCGTTCAACACCGAGGACCCGGCGCCACAACTCCTCACCGCGCGGCTCTCCATCTACGGCGTCCTGCCGCGGGAGCCGTACGTCCAGGCGGGCATCGAGGACAACCCGACGAACTTCGAGGACCCGATGATCGGGGCCGGTCCGTACCGGATGGCGTCCTACAACAACCAGCAGAACATGTCGCTGGAGCCCCACGACGGACACCCGGTGTGGAGCCCGCAGACGCCGATCATCACGCAAATCTACGAGAGCGTCGATGGCGTGGTGCGGGCGTTCGAGAACGGGGAACTCAACCTCGCGGTGGCGCTCCACCCCGAGGCCGGCCAGCAGCTCCAGAGCCGGATGGGCGACAGCGTCCAGATCGTGACGGGCATGGCCCACCTCCCGTACGGGATCATGCCCCAGCAGTCGTTCGCACCGGGGATGTTCCCGGAGTTCCGCCAGGCGCTCTCGCACATGGTCGACCGACAGAACCTGAACGAGACGTACGCGTTCGGGGAGTCCGAGGTCGTCATCCACGGGACGTTCAACTCCCAGGCGCACCCTTGGTACAACCAGGACGTCCTCACCCAGATCGCCGGCGAGACCGCCGACGTCGACCAGGCGAAGCAGGTGCTCGAGGACGCCGGGTGGGGCTGGGACAACAACGGCAACCTGCACTACCCCCAGGACGCCAGCATGGAGGCCTGGCCGCAGGGCGAGACGCCCAGCCCCGAGGACTTCCCCTGCCTCGAGTGATCGGGTCCAGGTCGGGGGCGGTCGGTCGTCGCGGCCGCGAACGCTCCCGCCGGACTCGTCCCGGACGGCGGATAACCGCACCCGGGTAGCACCGCCGACCCTTCGCCGTCCGTGTCGGGGGTTCCCACGGGCGTCCCGGACGAGGGCCGACGTTCCGGCCCACTGCGAACCGAACACGAATGACGACGCGGTACTCCACAGAACGATGCTCTCGAACCGATCGGATGCGACGTAGCAATGGCTGAAGAACAGCAGCGGCGACGGGTGCTGGAGGACGTCGTCGTCGTCGACGTCTCGACGTTCGTCACCGGCGGCTTCGCGACGATGATGCTCGCCAACCAGGGGGCGGACGTGATCAAGGTCGAACGGCCGGACGTCGGGGACGATAGCCGCCACTCCGGCCCCCCGTTCGTCGACGTGGCCGACTACGACGGCCCCGGTCGCGCCGCCGCCGAAGGGGGGGAGTCGCCCTACTTCTGGACGATCAACTACGGCAAGCGGAGCGTCGAACTGGACCTGAAGACCGACGAGGGCCGCGAGGCGCTGTTCGACCTCGTCTCGGGGGCGGACGTGTTCGTCGAGAACTTCCGGCCCGGCACGGCCGAGCGGCTCGGGGTCGACTACGAACGCGTCCGCGGGGAGAACGAGGACGTGATCTACTGTTCGATCTCGGCGTTCGGCGAGACCGGCCCCTGGAGTGACCGTCCCGGCTACGACCAGCTCGTCCAGGGGCTGAGCGGCATGATGAGCGTGACCGGCTACCCGGACCGATCGCCGGTGAAGGTCGGGCTCCCACAGACCGACCTCATCACGGCGATGTGGGCCGCGTTCGGCGTCGTCAACGCGCTCTACCGCCGGGAGCGGACGGGGGAGGGAGACCGCGTCGAACTCGCCATGCTCGACGCCAGCCTCCCGTGGCTGACCAAACAGGCGGCCCGGGTGTTCGCCGGCGAGACGCCGACGCGCATGGGGACCGGTGACCCCGTCATCGCGCCGTACCGGACGTACGCGACGGCCGACGGCCACCTCAACGTGGCCTGCGGCAACCAGCGGCTCTGGGAGGGGCTCTGTGACGCGCTCGACCGGCCAGATCTCGCGGGCGATGACCGCTTCGGGACGAACGGCGACCGCGTCGAACACCGCGAGGACCTCGACGCGGAACTGGCCGCCGAGTTCGAGGACCGAACCACCGAGGAGTGGATGGCGTTCCTCGCGGAGGAGCGTGGTCTCCCCGTCGGTCCGGTTCTCGACGTCGAGGGGGCACTGTCGAACGAGCAGGTGTCGGCCCGTGGCGTCGTCGGATCGATCGAGCACTCGGCGCTCGGGGACGTCCCCCTCATCGAACACCCGCTCAACTACGACGGCGCGGACGCCGGGTTCGAGGACGGCCCCCCGCTGCTCGGCGAACACACCGAGGAGATCCTCCGTGAACTCGGCTACGACGACGAACGCATCGCCCGCCTGCGGAAGGCGGGGACGATTCCGGACGACGAGGGGTAGCGACCTCCCCGGCGAACACAAACTCTCGGTGATGAGTCGAAACGGACCAGAAGTCGACTGCGGCTCCGAACGTCGATTCTACCCGATTACCGAGTCGGAGAGGGTGTCCTCTCCTGAAACCTCGGATGGACGCTCTGGACGGGAGCCGAAGAACCACGAGCGACTCGTGGGAAAACGCGACGGCATATTCTATATCGCGAAATGTGATTTACGAGTCCCCGTGGCTCCTGGATATCGGGGCTCGGAGGCTCAAGCGCCGGTATTTCGGCGTTTCGAGGCACTGGGCAGCTCACTCGGTTGTAATCGAATACAACCAAGTGGTTATATGGGGGGCCACGCCGTCGGGTCGTCGTACGATGGCATCGACGGATGCAGCCGGGTCGACAGGGGGGGAAACGGCGGTTCGGCGGCTGATCGACGACTTCCTCGCGTCGAAGGAGGAGCGGGGGTCGGGCGCGTACGTCGCCAGCGCGTCCTCCGTGCTCGACCGGTTCGCCGAGTGGCTGGAGGCGCGCGACCGGACGCTCGCGGACCTGGACGACGAGCGGCGCGGCCCGCAGCTCATGCGCAGGTACGCGAAGCATCTTCGGCGCAGGGCGAACGCCCCCGACGGGATCTCGCCGACGACCGCGAACACATACTACGCGTACGTCTCGGGCTGTCTGGCCTACGGCGTCCGGGACATGGTGCTCTCGGTCAACCCGGCGCGGACCGAGGCGGCACGGGAGGAGCTTCCCGCCGACGAGGGGAAGCGGTCGGACCAGCAGTTCTGGACCCGCGACCAGCGCGAGTCGCTGGTCGGGCACGCGCGGGCTCGCGCCGGCGACGCGATCGAGGCCGACCCCTTCGGGGCCTACCCGGAGGTGCGGGACCACGCTCTCGTCGCCGTCCTGGCGTTCGCGGGCGTGCGCGGTGCCGAGGTGCTCCGCCACCGGAAGGACGACCGCCGGGGGCGGCAGGGGCTCCGGTGGTCGCGAGTCGACCTCGATGCCGGTACCGCGGAGGTGCTCGGCAAGTCGAAGACCGAGGGCAAGCGGTGGCAGCACGCCTCGCTGCCGGGGCCGGCGCGCGACGCGCTCGAGACGCTCCGGCGCGTCCAGCGTCCGCCCACCCCGGAGTGGCCGGTGTTCGAGTCGAGTCACGCGCCGTCGCTGTGGGCTCGTGCGCGGGAAGAACTCCCCGAGGGAGCGGTCGAAGGCGCGGTCGCGGAACGGGGGAATATCCGCGATGTGCTGCGGGCCGAGGGGATCGCGCCGCCGGCGCTCACCACCGACGGCGGCCGGTCGGTCCTGCGTCGGCTCACCGACGGGGCCGGGATCGATCTCCCCGAGGACGCCGACTACCTCCAGCCGCACGGCGCGCGACGGGGGATCGGCGAGGAACTGTACCGGGTTGACCGGGGGCTCGCCCAGGACCTCCTCCGCCACGAGGAACTGACGACGACGCGGGACCACTACCAGCACATCGACGCGGCCGAGCGGACGCGCGAGATCGACGCGGAACTCGAGCGACTCGGGGAGTAGGACCCACGAGGCGCACCGAGACGATCCGATGAATCCTATGACGATATACTGATGTTTGCCACGGGCTGGCTGACGGCCCACGGGGCCACGTGCGACGGATACTGGCCTCCTCCGTGCCGATCTTGTCGGATGCGTCGTTGGTTGAGAAGGACGTATTCGGTGAGCTATCCACTTCGGACGTCGGTGTTCACCGACCTGCTGACACACCTCCGAACTCGACCCGTTTCGAGCACGAAACTGCCGCCGAACCCAGTGCGACGGTATCGTGAAAACTGGTGTGTCCGACCCGATCGTACGAACTGGTTGTACTGGTTTGGACGAGCGAACTGGAACTGCTTGTTCGTACAGCAACCAACGAGTACGGACGATCTCGCACGCCTCCGTCGGGCGCGATCCGAAGCGCAGGCCTGCCGAATCGGCGTTCCTGCTCTCGGTTGGGCGAGAACGACCGGTGGAGGTGCAGCACCCGCGTGACCTCGGGAACTTATTGTGGGTTCCCGCGATGGACGGGCCATGACCGCCGTCAGGTTCCCCCAACACCCCCGATCCCACGACGGTGCGTCCTCCACCGCTCACGTGATCGTCGTCGGCTCTGTTCCGTTTCGCCGCGCACTCGAAATTACACGGTTATCCTTGTAACGGGCCCGCGAACTACCGCGTCCGTCCATTGCCTGCAGGCAGCGTTCGATTTGCCGACACCGACGATATTCGCCCAACCCGGACGAACGTCTCCTATCAACTATATTGACACTCTTCCTATTCGTAGATTCACAAACCGAACGAATGCGGATTACGGGAGAACAGGATTCTATGGTAGTATCTCAACTGTAGGTGGTCGAACGGAGATAGTATTCGAAGTTGTATATTCGAGGACTACTCGGACACTTGTCTATTGAAAACACACCGCCAACCGACGGAGCTGAGTCGGTCCGGAGGGCGGTACTCGTGGCCGGCCCCCGCGACGGGTCGGAGGGGAATCGAACCATAATCCAAAAGCTGTAATTAACTCACAATCCAGTGCTATATATACGAAGCATTTAACACAATATCTGTTTACTGGCTTCTATGGACAGATTCGATAATTCGAGCTCCCGGCGGAGCTACCTCAAGACGGCGGGCGCAATCGGCGCGCTCGGGGTGAGCGGCCTGGCCGGCTGTACGGCGTTCGGCGGCGGCGGCGAGTCCGACACGATCACCATCGCGGCCGCGGTTCCCGAGACCGGTCCGCTCTCCAGCGTCGGCAACGAGATGCTGAACGGCTACCAGCTCGGCATCGACCTGCTAAACCAGGACGGCGGGGTCGACGGGAACGAGGTCGAACTGATCGTCGAGGACGACGAGAGCGACCCGAAGACGCTCCGCGAGGTGCTCCAGCAGATCACGAGCGACAACGAGGTGGACATGATCTGGGGGAGCTTCTCCAGCCCGCTCGTGATGGCCGGCAGCGCGTTCGCCGAGAACCAGGGGCTCCCGTTCCTCGCCGTCGCGACGTGTTTCGAGGAGCCGCTCACGGACGGCTCCAAGGAGTGGACCTACACGCCGTTCCCGAAGACGCGGGACGTGACACGCGCGACGGGGGAGATCCTCGGGCAACTGCCCGAGGGCAACCGGCCACAGCGGGTCGGCATCTGGGAGGAGAACTCCGGGTGGGGCGCCGAGATGGCCGAGGCGTGGGAGTCGAAACTCTCGGACGCCGGCTACGACGTCGCGATGCGGTCGACGTACAACACTGGGAACGGCGACTTCTCGACGCTCATCTCGCAGGCGGAGAGCGCGAACGTCGAGGCGCTGCTCGCGAACCCCCAGCCGCCGGACGGCATCACCGCGATGAAACAGCTCCGGAACAGCGGCTACATGCCGAAGTTCGTCGAGTTCGTCCGCGCGGCCGACCCGCAGGCGTGGTGGTCGGCGCTCGGCGAGGCCGGGAACTCGGTCATCATGAGCCCGGGCTGGGCCCCGGGGATGACCGGCAACGGGAACGAGGAGCTGCTGAACGCCTACGGTGAGAAGTTCGCCGAGTCGGACGACGAGATCCCACGGGTGATGGTCGGGGTCGGCTACAACCTCGCCCAGACGACCCTGCAGGCGCTCCAGGCAGCGGAGTCGACCGAGCCGGACGCGGTCAGGAGCGCGCTCGACGAGGAGGAGTTCAACACCGTCATCGGCGACTTCTCGTTCGACGAGTACGGGATGCCCCAGGAGGGGCAGCTGGCGGCCGCGAGCGCGCAGTGGCAGGACGGCGAGCAGCGCCTCGTCTTCCCGCAGACCGAGCAGTCCTCGGAGCTGACATACCCCATCGAGGGGTAGCCGTCGACGGCCGGGGCGGGGGTCGTCACGGAACCGAACGAGCGGGAGTTTCGCGTCGGTCTACGACCCCTCGTCGTACGGCAGGCTGTCGAACAGCCGCGGATCGGTCTCGAACTTGAGGACGTTCGTCATCACCGAGTTGCGGAGGTTGCTGACGACCCGGCCGTGCTCCTTGTAGAACTCGTGGATCCAGCGCGAACCGGCCTCCCGGGTCGGGAACATCATCACCGACGTCCACTGGTACTCGCCGTCGGAGAGGAAGTAGAAGAGGGTGTGCTCGTCGTCCCGGATGTACTCCATCGCGTCGCGCCACTCCTCGGCGAAGTACTCCGGGTTGAACTTGAACTCGAACTTCTCGAAGATGAAGTACTCCTCGTTCGGGATGATCGCCTCCCGGAAGACGCCCTCCTCGCGCATGTTCCGGATCGACTTGCTCACGGTGACGTGGGAGATGTCCACGCCGTGGTCCTCTTCTAACACCTCGGTGATCTCGCGGGCCGACCGCTGCGGATCGGTCGCCAGTTCGCGGAGGATGAGCACGTCGCGCCGCTTGAACTCCCAGTCGGGTTCTGTGTCGTCCATGCTGATACTGCCCGCCACGGAGGTGGTTTCCGAGAGTGTTTCGATGGTTCGCGGCGATTGTGTTTGGATAGGAGCTGAATCCGAGAAGAGCCGTGGAGACGACCGTGAAAGCCCCCAGGTGCTACGGTCGCGCGCCCCGCGCTGCGCTCCTCGTTCGCTCACTCCGTTCCCTCTCTGCGGTGCTTGCGGGGTCGTACTTCCCGTAGCACCCGGCCCCTTTCAGTCCCACCCGACCGCAGCCACTCGCGCTCGCTCACTTCGTTCGCTCGCGTGAGCCCTCCCCAACCGATTCGCTCCTTCGCTCCCCCCGGTCGCTCACTCGCTCATCCCTCGCGCGCGTTGGCCGCGCACGAGGCGCGGCCGCCACGCGCCAATCGGCTGAACACTTCAGTGGGAGGCGGGAAGTCGGAGGAATGCCCGAACCTACTCTCCCTCGAACTCGGGTTCGCGGTCGTCGCGGAACGCGGTCACGCCCTCGAGCATGTCGTCCGTGCTCACGAGCAGGCCGAAGCCCTGGCTCTCCAGGTTCAGCGCCGTCTCCAGGCTCGCGTCCTGCCCGTCGTTGATGACCTTCTTCGCCACCTTCAGCGCGACCGGCGGGCCAGAGACGAGGTCGTCGACGTACTCCGCGACGACGTCGTCGAACTCCTCGGCGGGGACGGCGCGGTTGATGATGCCCCAGTCGGCCGCCTGCTCGGCGCCGATGTGGTTCCCGCGTAACACCAGCTCCTTCGTACGTACCTCGCCGACGAGGCGGACGAGCCGCTGGGTCGCGCCGCCGCCCGGGATGACGCCCAGGTCGATCTCGGGCGTCCCGAACGTCGCGTCCTCGGTGGCGACCCGGAGGTCGCAGGCGAGCGCGAGTTCGAACCCCGCGCCGAGACAGTAGCCGTCGATCTTCGCCAGCGTCGGCCGGTCGAACTCGTAGACGGTCCGGAACACGTCGTCGACGTCCATCATGTCCCGCGGCTCCGCGGTCGGGAAGGCGGTCAGGTCCGCCCCCGCGCTGAACGCCTTGTCGCCGGCGCCCTCGAAGGTGACGCAGGCGACGTCCTCGGGGTCGGTCTCCCGGAGCAGGCGGTCGACCTCGTTCAGCATGTCCTCGTTGAACGCGTTGAGCCGCTCCTCGCGCTGGAACGTCACGCGGAGGACGCCGTCGTCGTCGACCTCGTGGTCGACGTAGTGGTACGGCCCGCCGTGGCTGTAGTCGTAGAACCCCTCGCCGGCGGCCTCGCCCGTGTGGCCCGCCTCGACGAGTTCGCGCAGGTAGTCGGCCGGCTCGTACCGGTCGGCGCCCTTCTCGGCGTACAGCGTCTCCAGTTTCTCGAGGACCGCGTCGAGGCCGCGCTTGTCGCCCATCCGGCAGACGCCCTCGGCGAAGCCGCCGCCGAGGCGCATCCCGACGTCGATCTCCTCGGGCGTCGCCACGTCGTTCCCGACGAGCTTCGCGGCCTCGTTGACCATCCGGGCCTCGATGCGGAGGGTGTCGAACGCCTCGCCCTGCCCGTGCTCGTAGTCGACGCCGTCGCCGTCCTCGTGGTCGTAGTACCCCTTCCCGGACTTCTTGCCGTAGTGGCCCGCCTCGACCTTCTCCTCCCAGACGGGCGGCACCTCGCGGCCGGCCTCCTTCCGGGCGTGGTAGCCGATGTCGATGCCGGTGAAGTCGGCGAGTTCGAACGGACCCATCGGGTAGCCGCCGCGGAACACCATCGCCGCGTCGGTCTCCCGGATCGTGGTCTCGTCGGCCGAGAGCATCCACGCCGCCTCCTCCATGAACGGGACGAGGACGTTGTTGACGACGAACCCGTTGACGTCCTTCCGGACGAAGATCGGCGTCTTGTCGCACGCCTCGGCGAACGCGGCCGCGGCCTCGGCGGTCGCGTCGTCCGTGTGGTCGCCGTAGACGACCTCGACGAGGTCCATCTTCACCGGCGGGTTGAAGAAGTGCGTGCCGACGACCTGCCCGGGCCGGTCGGTCGCCTCCGAGATCTCTGTGATGGAGAGGCTGGAGGTGTTCGTCGCGAGGATGGCGTCGGCGGGCGCGAACTCGTCCAGGTCGCCGAAGATCTCGCGCTTCAGCTCCATGTTCTCCGGCGCCGCCTCGATCACGAGGTCGGCGTCGTGGACGGCCGCGTCGAGCTCCGTCGCCGTGTCGACGCGATCGAGGACCGCCTCGGCGGACTCGTCGAGCGCCCCCTTCTCCTCGAGCTTCCCGAGGCTCCACTCGATCTGTTCGTACCCGTCGCGGACGAGGTCCGCCTCGACGTCCCGGAGGGTCACGTCGTAGCCGCCGAGCGCCGCCACCTCGGCGATGCCGTGGCCCATGCTCCCGGCACCGAGGACAGCGACCCTTTCGATCGTATCGACAACCATCTTGTGGAATATGTATCGTACATCTCGGGCTTGAATCTGGCGATTGTTGTAATACGAATGCCCTTCGAGGATTTCCAGTGTGTCACCCCGATCCTGGAACCGCCTGCCGTCCCGCCGAAGTCGCCGGCGGCGGCGAGGTGAACGTGCTCGACTGTCGGCGCCGGCTTCACGAGGGATCGGCTCGATTTCCAGGACAGCTGATTTCCAGGGAATACTGATACGGTAAAATAGGTCCAAAATGTTAATTAGCGCGGCGACACAGTGACGGGCAATGGGAGTCGTGACCACGGTAGGACGGACCGGCCGACGGTCGAGGGCCGATCGATCGAGGGCCCGGCGATGACGCGCGCGGTCGGCATCGTCGGCGGCGGGCACACGCAGTGGGGTCGCCGCGAGGCGACGTGGAAGGACATGGCCCAGGAGGCCGGGAAGGCGGCGTTCGACGCGGTGCCGGACGTCGGCCCGGAGGACGTCGAGGGCCTCTTCGTCGGCGCCGTCCAGCCCGAACGCTTCGCGTTCCAGTCGCACGTCGCGCCGCTCGTCGCCGAACTGCTCGGCATCGACGTGGACGCGATGATCGCCCGCACGGAGCTCGCCTGCGCGAGCGGCCAGGCGGCGCTCCGGTACGCCTGGCTCGCCATCGCCGCGGGACAGCTCGACACCGCGCTCGTGCTCGGCGTCGAGAAGATGAACCTCCCGAAGTCGGCCTCGGAGGAGGCCCAGGCGAGCATGACGAACGTGCTCGACCGGGAGTTCGACGGCGTCAACGGGCTGAACGCGCCGCCGTACTTCGCGATGATCGCCCAGCGGCACATGCACGAGTACGGCACCACGCGCGAGCAGCTCGCGCAGGTGAGCGCCAAGAACAAGAACCACGCAGTCCACACGGACTACGCCCAGTTCCGCGACGAGGTGAGCGTCGACGACGTGCTGGAGTCGTTCCCGCTCTCGCCGCCGCTGTGTCTGTACGACTGCAGCGGCGTCACGGACGGCGCCGCCGGCCTGATCCTCATGAGCGAGGAGAAGGCCCGCGAGGTGACAGACGAGGCGACCTGGATCGCCGGCAGCGGGCAGTCGTGCATGGCGAGCAACTCCATCAACAACCTCCCGTCGCTGTCGGCGTGGCCGCAGGCGACCGAGGCCGCCGAGTCGGCGTACGACGACGCGGGCATCGACGACCCGCTGCGCGAGATCGACGTGGCGGAGATCCACGACTGCTTCTCCATTAGCGAGATCGTCGAGTACGAGGACCTCGGCTGGGTGGAGAAGGGCGAGGGCGGCCAGTTCGCCGAGGACGGGCGGAGCGAACTCGACGGCGACATCGGCGTCAACCCGCGCGGGGGCCTGCTCGGCTGCGGCCACCCGCTCGGCGCGACGGGCGTCTCGCAGGCGCTCGAGATCCACGACCAGTTCCGCGGCGACGTGCCGGAGGAGCGGCGCGTGCCCGACCCGGAGACGGGACTGATACACAACCTGAGCGGCAGCGGCTCCGTCCACAGCGTGATGGTCATGGAGCGTGAGCGCCCATGAGCGACGAGCCGATGAAATCCGACGGGGGTAGGGAGACGGTCGACCTCCCCGACACGATCGAACTCCCGCGGCTGCTCGACTTCTATGAGCTCCAGACCGACGAACACACCCGCATCCACGAGTTCTACGACCGCCTCCGGGACGGCGTCCTCTCGACGACGCGCTGCACCGAGTGCGGCGCGCTCCACTACCCACCGCGGGTGGTCTGCCCGGAGTGCATGGGCGACGACCTGGAGTACGTCGACCTCCCGGAGACCGGGGAGCTGTACGCGTTCAGCGCGGTCCGCGGCGGCGCGCCGATGGGGATGGCCGACGACGTCCCGTTCACCGTCGGCGTCGTCGACCTCGACGACGTCGACGTCCGCCTCTCGGCGCGCATCGACGGCGCGGACGTGGACGACCTCGAGATCGGCGACCCGGTCCGGCTGAAGGTCGTCGATATCGACGGTCCGGCCGACCACGAACGGGTGTTCTACCGGTTCGAGCCGACCGAAACGACGACGGAGGAGCACGCGGAGCAGTGACCATGCACGACTACGAACTCACCCTCACGGCGTTCCTCGAGCGCGCGACCGACCTGTACGGCCACAAGGAGATCGTCACGAAGCTCCCGGACGGGGGCACCCACCGGTACACGTACGCCGACGCCCACGAGCGCATCGCGCAGCTGGCGCACGCGCTCGACGACTACGGCCTCGACGCGGGCGACCGCGTGGCGGCGATTGCGGCGAACCACTACCGCCACTACGAACTGTACTTCGGCCCCTCGTGCAGCGGCCGGAGCGTCCACACGGTGAACCACCGCCTCCCCGACGAGCACCTGGTCCACATCATCAACGAGGCGGAGGACCGGCTCGTGTTCGTCGACCCCGAGTTCGTCGGGACGGTCGAGGGCGTCGCCGACGACCTGGAGACGGTCGAACGGTACGTGATCCTCGACGACGAGGTGCCCGACACCTCGCTCGAGCCGGCCGTCGACTACGAGTCGTTCATCGGCGACTACTCGACCGAGTACGACTGGCCGGACCTCGACGAGGACACCGAGTGCGGGCTCTGTTACACCTCGGGGACGACGGGGCTCCCGAAGGGCGTCCAGTACTACCACCGGAAGGTGTACCTCCACACGATGATGCACGGGCACGTCGACGTGTTCGGCGTGGGCGAGCACGACACGGTGATGCCGGTCGTGCCGATGTTCCACGTCAACGGCTGGGGGTTCCCGTACACGGCGACGTTCTTCGGCTCGAAGCTCGTCCTGCCGGGCGGGCACACCGACGTCGAGTCTGTCGCCGACTTCATCGACGAGGAGGACGTGACCGTCGCGACGGCGGTCCCGACCGTCTGGATCGACATGGAGTCGCACCTCGGCGACGACCCGGACGGCAAGCTCGACACCCTCGACCGCGTGCTCACCGGCGGAAGCTCCCCGCCAGAGTCGCTCATGCGCCACTACGACGAGGTGTACGAGGCGCCCATCAACCAGGGGTACGGCATGACCGAGGCGTCCCCGCACCTCGTCAACACGTTCGTGACGACCGAGGCGCAGTCGCTCCCCGAGGAGACCCAGTACCGCCTCCGGATGAAGGCGGGCATCCCGGCGCCCGGCGTCCAGCTCCGCCTGCGCGACGAGGACGGCGAGCCGGTACCCCACGACGGCGAGATGCGCGGGGAGATCCACGCCCGCGCGCCGTGGCTCATCGACGAGTACTACGAGCGCCCGGAGGCGAACGAGGAGTCGTTCTCCGAGGACGGCTGGTTCGAGACGGGCGACATCGGCACCATCGACGAGTACGGCTACCTCGACGTGGTCGACCGCCTCGACGACGTGATCAAGTCCGGCGGCGAGTGGATCCCCTCGATCCAGCTGGAGAACGAGCTCATGGGCCACGACGGCGTCGAGGAGGCGGTCGTCATCAGCGCCGACCACGAGAAGTGGCAGGAGCGCCCGGTGGCGTACGTCGTCCGCGAGGACGAGGCGGTCGACGAGGCGGCGCTCCGCGAGCACCTCCTCGAACGGTTCCCGAAGTGGTGGCTCCCGGACCTGTTCGTCTTCGTCGAGGAGGTCCCGCGCACCACCACCGGGAAGTTCGACAAGAAGCTGCTCCGGGACTCGTTCGACGACGAGTACGGGACGCTCCCGACCGAGGAGTGAGTCGGGGGACGGTCCTGGGTCAAGTCAGGGACTGCCTTGGGTTGAGTCGGGACCGTCCTCAGGTGAGTCAGGACCGCCCCAGGCAGAGCAGAGGACGGCCCCCGGCGGAGCCGGATGCCGGTTTCGTTCGAGACCGGGCGCTCACCAGCTCAGAACGGGTACTCGCGCGGTTCGCGCTGGATCGAGATCCACTTCGTCTCGGTCACCTCGCGCAGGAACTCGTCGCTGTTGTACCCGCCCATCCCGGAGGCGCCGGTGCCGCTGAAGGGGACGTGCGCCTCGTCGTTGATCGGCTGATCGCCGATGTGGACCATGCCCGTCTCCATCCGGTCGGCGACGTCCCTCGCGGTCCCCAGGTCGCCCGCGTGGACCGAGCCCGAGAGCCCGTGTTCGGTGTCGTTGGCGAGTTCGACCGCCTCGTCCACGTCCGAGAACGGGATGACGGGCGCGATGGGGCCGAAGTGCTCGTTACAGGCGGCGGACATGTCGTTCGTCACCCCCGAGAGCACGGTCGGGGCGACGACGAGCGAGTCGTCGACCCCGTCGAGTTCGACCGTCTCGCCGCCCGTCTCCAGAGTCGCGCCCTCCTCGACCGTCTCCTCGACGTACTCCAGCATCTGGTCGCGCTGGGACTCGTCGATGATGGGGCCGACGACCGTCTCGGGGTCGTGGGCGGTGCCGACCGGGAGCGACTCCGCCCGATCGACGAGGGCGTCGACGTACTCGTCGTACACGTCCTCGTGGACGAGGTGGCGGTTGATGGAGATGCACACCTGCCCCTGGTGGACGAACGAGCCGAAGGTCGCGGCGTCGACTGCGCGGTCCAGGTCGGCGTCGGCGGTGACGATGTGGGCGTTGTTGCCGCCGAGTTCCATCGCCGGGGTGGCGAGGTTCTCGGCCGCCTTCGAGGCGACGCGCCGCCCGACGGGGGTCGAGCCGGTGAACGCGACGACGTCGCTGTGGCGGTGGCTCGCGACCGCGTCGCCGACGTCGGAGCCGCGACCGGTGACGACGTTGAGCAGGCCGTCCGGGAGGCCGGCCTCCTCCGCTAGCTTCGCGAAGAGAAGCCCGCCCGTGATGGGGGTGTTCGACGCCGGCTTGACGACGACCGCGTTGCCGGCCGCGATGGCGGGCGCGACCGCCCGCATCGACAGGTTGAGCGGGAAGTTCCACGGCGAGATGACGGTGACGACGCCCTTCGGGACGCGCTCGACGAGGTTCTCCTTGCCGGGGACGTTCGAGCCCGCGTGCTCGCCCTTCATCCGGCGGGGGAGCGTCGCCGCCTCGGCGGCCTGGTCGGTGGCGATCTTGATCGACGTCTCGCCCATCGCGCGCGAGCCGCCCGCCTCGTACTCGAGCAGTTCGACTATCCCCTCCTTGTGCGCCTCGAGCCCGTCGACGAACGCCTCCGCGGCCTGCTGCCGCCGGGCCGGGGGCGCCTCCGCCCACTCCTCGTGGGCCGCCTGCGCGGCCTCGTAAGCGTCGTCCACGTCCGATTCGACCGCGGCCGGGACCTGCGCGACCGTCTCGCGCGTCGATGGGTCCTCGACGTCGATGGTCCCGTCGCCAGCGGATTCGGCCCACTCGCCGTCGACGTACAGGCTGTTCCAGTCGGCGTCTATCGAGATACCGTCTCCCATGGCGTTCGACGTTCGGACTCCAGCGCAAAAACGGATGGGGCGAGAGCGAGGGAGCCGGCGCCGACCCGTCGTTCGGGGGCGTCGAATCGGGGTTCAGTACCGCCCGATGCTCGTGATCGGCGGGCCGCCCCGCGGCCCGTAGGGCGCGTCGTCGAGCCACTCGCCGGCGTCCTCCCAGTACTCGGACAGCTCCGCGGCGGCCCGCTTCTTGAACTTCGTCACGACGCTGTCGCCCTGGAGGTACTCGAGCGCCTGTCCGGCGGCGTTCTTGTTCCACTCGGCGGCCTTCTCGCGCCGGGAGGCGTACAGTTCGACCTCGGCGCGCGCGACCTCGTCGTTCGTCGCCCCCGCGGCGACCGCGATGGCCGAGGCCGCCTCGTCGGCGTCGGCGATGCCGGAGTTCATCCCGCGCGCGCCGAACGGCGCGAACAGGTGGCCGGCCTCGCCCGCGAGCAGCACCCGCCGGTGCTCGTCGACGAACGTGTCCGCGGTGACCTGCTTGAACTGGTAGGAGGACACCCACGCGACGCGGTCCCGGTAGCGCTCGCCGAGCGTCGTGGCGACCATGTCGCTCACGACCTCCTCGCTCGCGAGGCGCTCGGGGTCGTCGGTCACCTTGCACTGGATGTCGACGCGCCAGCCGCCGGTGAACGGGACGAGCAGGACGTTCCGCCCCTCCACGTCCGGGTGGTCGTAGTGGAACACCCGCTCGTTCGGACGGGGCTCGTCGGGGTCCTCGTCGACGTCGGCGATGATGAAGGAGTTCTCCGACTGGCTCCCCTCGAAGTTCGAGCCGATCTCCTTGCGGACGGTCGAGCCCGCGCCGTCGGCGCCGACGACGTACGGCGTCTCCCACTCCTCGCCGTCCTCGGTCACGACGCGGACGCCGTCGGGGCTCGACTCGACCGTCTCGACCGCCGAGTCCCAGTGGACGTCGATGCCGACCTCCTCGAGCGTCTCGAGGAGGAAGTCCTCGGTCTCCACCTGCGGCAGGCTGGTGAAGTGGGGGAGATCGCCGGTGCCGCCGGGGGTGGAGTACGTTCGCGAGAACACCTCCTTCCCCCGCCACAGCGTCCGCCGGGTGGGCCACACCAGCCCGGCCTCGGCGAGCCGCTTTCCGAGCCCCTCGTGGTTCCGTTCGAGGGTGTGCAGCGTCGTGCCGTGCACGTAGATGGCCCGGCTCCCCGGTCGTTCGCGGTCCTCCGGCTCGGCTTCGAGGATGACGACCGGCACGCCCCGCGCGTGGAGCGCCAGCGCGGCGGTCATCCCGGTCGGCCCAGCGCCGGCTACGACGACGGGCTCGTCCTGACTCTCGGACATACACGCCCCGTTGACGGGGTGCGCCCATAGCGGTTTTGGTTAGCGCACCACGCACCCGTCGCACCGTCCGGAAACTCGCGTGTAAAATCGCCACCGGAGCACGACGACCGAGTTCGCCGTCTCACACGTGAGCGACGCGGCCGGCGACTGGCGACATGGAATTCACGCGGACGGACAACGTTCTGACGGGCGCGTGCCGGCTGGCCTCCGTGCCAGCCGGATGCGCGCGAGGGATGACTGAGCGACCGAGCGCCAGCGAGGGAACGAAGGAATCGGCTGCTCACGCGAGCGACCGAAGGGAGCGAGGGTGAGTTCCGAGGAGCTTGCTCCGAGGTACGGGAGGGCGTGGCTGCGGTTCGAGCGGGGGCTTTCGAGGACGGTTCCGCATCACGACTGATCCGGCCTCGCAACTGACAACTGCATAAATCCTGCTCGAATCACGGTGGGACCGAAGAGCATGTTTTATGGTCGCACTGACCCCACTCGTTCCCATGCGATTCGTCACCTTCGACGAGGACCGGCTAGGCCTGCTCACCGAGGACGGCGAGGGCGTCGTCGACCTCACCGACCGCCTCGGCATCGACTCGCGCGACCCGCTCGTCGAGTACATGCGGGGCGACCACGACGCCTCGGAGTACGAGGACGAGGAGCCCGACTTCGACCGCGACGAGGTCGAACTCGGCTCGCCCGTCCGCCGCCCGGGGAAGGTCATCGCCGCGCCGCTCAACTACGAGAACCACATCGAGGAGGCGCTCGCGGACCGGGACATCACCACCGACGAGTGGTTCACCATCGAGGACAAGGGCTACTTCCTGAAGGCGCCCTCGAGCGTCGTCGGCCCGGACCACGGCGTCGAACTCCCGTTCTCGGACCGCCGGACGGACCACGAGATCGAACTGGCGTTCGTGATGGGCGAGGAGGCGAAGGACGTGCCCGCCGAGGAGGCGTGGGACCACATCTTCGGCTACACCATCCTGCTCGACATCTCCGTGCGCGGCGACCAGGACCGCTCGAACCGCAAGTCCTACGACACGTTCACCGTCATCGGACCGTGCGTCGTGACGGCCGACGAGATCGACGACCCGCAGGACCTCGAGATGGAGCTCCAGCTCAACGGCGAGACGCGCCAGCAGGAGAACACCAGCGACATGGTGTACACCTGTGCGGACGTCGTCCAGTACGCCTCCATCGGCGCGACCATCGAGGTCGGCGACGTCATCACCACCGGCACGCCCGAGGGCGTGAGCGAGCTGAACGACGGCGACACCATCGACGCCGAGATCGAGGACGTCGGCTCGATGACCGTCGACGTCACCGGGCGAGACGTCGCGTTCGCCGACGTGGACGTCAACAAGGGCGGCCAGGAGTAGCCCCGACGGCCGCCCCGTCGCGGTCCGCCGGACGATCGGGCGGACCGCCGCCGGCTACTGGCGAACCATCGACGCGCCGCCGGGCGTCACCCGGCAGTCGCCGGTGGGGACGGACATCTTTTACCTGTGGCCCGGCGTACCTCGTGACAACATGCCACAGCAGTCCTCGGAGCGACTCGGCGACATCGTCGACCGCCTGCTCGTCCGCGACGCCGACGAGCACGCCGCGGCGATCGAGGAACTCGCCGAGGTGGGCAACGAGCGGGTCGTCCCGCACCTGCTCGAACTCGTCGTCATCGACAGCATCGCGAACGACTGGGGCCGGTTCGGCTTCCCCGAGGTGCTCCGCGAGCACTCGCCACCGCGCTACCTCGAACTCCCGGAGGTCCGCTGGCCGGGCGTCCGCGACGCCCTCGCCGCCCTGGCGGAGCCGGATTTCGACTCGCCCCACGCCTGGGTCGAGTGGGAGTCGTGGTACTCACAGCAGGAGATCGAGCCGCTGGCCGGGTTCGACGAGTGGAAGCTCCGGCTCTACACGTCGTACCTCCCGCCCGTCGGCGGCCTCCTCGACGCGGAGCCGCGGTCGTTCGACCTCCAGGACATTCGGTGGGGCAACTGCGACCGGTCGTTCCTCGCGGCGCTGAACGGGCCGGACTTCGTCCCGGGCGAGGCCGTGGACGCGTCGGCCGAGGGTGGGAACTACGAGCGCTACCTGAAGGACGACGACACGGTCTTCGGCTTCGAACTCGACGGCGTCGCCTACGCGGTGCCGCGCTGGGTGCTGTTCCCGCACGAGCTCATGAACGCCGAACTGGAGGGCGTCCCCGTGAGCCTCACCTACTGCACGCTCTGTAACGCGCCCATCCTCTACGACCGGCGCGTCGGCGGCAGCGACGCCGGTGACGGCGACCGCGAGGTCCTCACGTTCGGCAGTTCGGGGATGCTCGCGTCCGGAAACAAGGTGATGTACGACGAGGAGACGGAGACGCTGTGGGACCAGCACGCGGGCGTCCCCATCGCCGGCGACTACCTCGCCGAGGACCCCGACCTCGTGCTCGATTTCCACCCGGTCACCCAGACCACGTGGGGCGAGTGGAAGGACGGGTACCCCGACACGCTGGCGCTCGACATCGACACCGGCTACGACTTCGACTACTCCCACTACGACGGCGAACTCGGAATCTTCCGGCACTACTGGGAGAACGAGGACGTCGTCCAGCCGGGCGTCCGCCGCGAGGAGGGCGAACTCCCGGAGAAGGCCGAGGTGTACGGCCTCGTCGGGGACGACGCGAGCGAGGTGTGGGCCGTCCCCCGCGACGCCCTGGCCGACATGAACGTCGTGTCCGGCGAGGCGGCGGGGCGCGAGGTGGTCGCGTTCCTCGACGCGACCGACGACGTGGCCGTCTACGAGGCGCCGCCGACGCCCGTGGAGCTGGTCGCAGACGGCCTTCGCGACGCCGAGGGGGACCTCTGGGCCGTCGGTCGGGACGAACTCCGCAGCCAGGACGGCGAGACCCGCTCGCGGGTCGTCGGCCGACACGGGCTCTGGTTCGCATTCCGGACGCACTACGACGAGGCGCACGTACTCCGGTAGCGGTCGGAATCCGATTCCCCCGAGCGAACCGGTTTTCCCCCGCGTTGGGGTAGGCTTATGGCGGCGTGCGGTATACCGCGTGGCATACGATGGCAATCCTGGAAGTCGACTCGATCGACGTCGCGTACGGGGCCGTCCAGGTCATCTGGGACGTGAGCCTCTCGGTGGAGAAGGGCGAGACGGTCGCGCTGCTCGGCGCGAACGGCGCCGGCAAGACGACCGTCCTGAAGAGCATCTGCGGCCCGCTCGTCCCCACGGCCGGGGACATCCGCTTCGAGGGCGAGTCGATCGGCGGCCTCCAGCAGGACGAGGTCGTGCCGAAGGGCATCACCCACGTCCCCGAGGGCCGGGAGATCTTCCACGAGAGCTCCGTCCACGAGAACCTCACCCTCGGCGCCTACGCGAACCGGGACGGCATGGAGGACCGGCGGCGGCGGGTGTACGAGATCTTCCCCCGGCTGGAGGAGCGGAGCGGGCAGAGCGCCGGCACGCTCTCCGGCGGGGAACAGCAGATGCTCGCCATCGGCCGCGGGCTGATGAGCGACCCCGACCTCGTGCTCCTCGACGAGGCGAGCCTCGGGCTGGCGCCGGTGCTGGTCGACGACGTGTTCGACGCGATCGAGCGCATCAACGAGGAGGGGACGACGGTGCTCCTCGTCGAGCAGGACGTCCACAACGCGCTCAGGGTCGCCGACCGGGGGTACGTCCTCGAGTCGGGCCGCGTCTCGCTGTCGGGCTCCGCCGAGGAACTCGCGGACGACGAGCGCGTCGCGGCGTCGTACCTGGGCGGCTGAAGACGGATACTGTTCTGCGGGAGGTGTTCGGAAACCCGAAGGAAGAAAGTGACCCGAACGCGGCGCGGACGCGGACTATGCGCCCTCTGCCTCGGGTTCCGCGGTCTCGCTCTCCTCGCCGCCGAGGTACCGGTCCTTGATGAGCCCGTACAGGCCGCTCGGGGCGTAGATCATGAACAGGATGATGAGCAGCCCCTCGATCGTCGTCGCGAACTCGCCGGCCACCGCGCGGAGACCGTTGTCGAGCACGAGGAACAGCGCCGCGCCGACGATGGGGCCGAGCATCGTCCCCATCCCGCCGAGGATGACGACGACGAGCGTGTCGATCATCCAGACGACGTTGAGCGTGGACTCGGGGTTCACGTACAGCGTGAACATGGCGTAGATGGCGCCCGTCAGCCCCGCCATGAACGAGGAGATGACGAACGCGTACATCTTGTACTTCAGCGGGTTCACGCCGAGGCTGCTCGCGGCGCCCTCGCCGCCGTGGATGGCCCGCATGCCCAGCCCGAGCCGGCTGTTGACGATGAGGTACGTGCTCGCGACCATGCCGACGGTCGCCGCCACCGCCACGAGGAACATGAGGTCCTCCCCGATGCCTCCCTGGATGAAGTAACCCGACGAGCCGCCGGAGAACTGGCGCTGGTCGAGCAGCACGAGCTGGATGATGGCCGCCAGCGCGAGCGTACCGATGGCGAAGTAGTGGCCGGTCAGCCGGAACATGATGGGCCCGACGGCCAGCGCGACCAGCGCGGCGACGAGCCCGCCACCGACCAGCGCGAGGAGCACCGGCGTCTGGATGGCCTCCGGGAGGCCGGCGCGGGTCGGCGTCGTCAGCCACGCCGCGACGTAGGCGCCGATGCCGAAGAAGGCCGCGTGGCCGAGCGAGATCTGGCCGGCGTAGCCGGCGAGCAGGTTCCACGAGACGCCGAGCATCACGAACACCAGCCCGGTGAACACGATCTCGGTGACGTACGCGGTGGTGGTGAACGGCACCACCGCGAGTGCGAGCACCCCGAAGACGAGGGCAGCGACCCGTCGGCGGTCCGCGAACAGGTCGCTCCCGGCGAACGGGTTGCCGATCATTCCTCGTCACCCCCGCCGGTGCCGAACAGCCCCTGCGGCCTGACGATGAGCACCACCAGGAAGATGGTGAAGCTGATGATGTCGCGGATGCCGCCGCCGAGGTACAGCGTGCCGAGGTTCTCCGAGACGCCAAGCAGCAGGCCGCCGACGAGCGTGCCGGCGACGCTCCCGACGCCGCCGAGGACGACGACGGCGAACGCCTTCAGTAGGTACGACCAGCCGACGAACGGCGTGATGGGGAACAGCATCGACAGCAGCGCGCCCGCGGCGCCCGCGAGCGCCGTGCCGATGCCGAGCGTGATGACGTAGACGCGATCCGTGTCGATGCCCATGTACCGGGCGGCGTCCCGGTTCTGCGAGGTCGCGCGGATGGCCTGGCCCGTCGTGGTGTACTGCAGGAACGCCCAGGTCCCCATGATGAGGACGACCGCGACCACGAACGTCACCGTCCGCGGGAACGACAGCAGCACCGGCCCGAGTTCGATACCCTGTCCGGGGATACCGATGTCGGTCGACCGGGCGTCGCTGCCGAGGACGATCCGGCCGAGGCTCTGCAGGACGAGCGCCAGCCCGAACAGCACGATGATCGGCTGTTCGATGCCCTCGCCGACGACGCGCTCGAGCAGCACCTTCTGCAGCGCCATCCCGAGCAGGAACAGCAGCACGATGGCGACGAACATGCCGACGAGCGGCGTGATACCCGCCTCCGCGAACAGCAGGATGGCGACGTACGCCCCGATCATGAGCATGTGCCCGTGCGCGAGGTTTACGATGTCCATGATCCCGAAGACGAGCGAGAGGCCGAGCGCTGCCACGGCGTAGATGCCCCCGAGCAGGAGGCCGTTGACCAGTATCTGGAGGATCAGTTCAGTTGGCGGCATTGGTGTGTATGGGTGGTCGCATGTGGTAAAAACGGGCCGGTCTCCGGGTTACCGCTCGCTCCAGGGGGCCATCGGGTACTTGAAGTCCATCGCCTCCTCGCCGTCGACGTCGGGGAAGACGGTGTGCTGACCGCCGTCCCACCACTGGCCCGTCGGCGCGGTGAGTTCGCCCTCTGTCGGCAGCCCGTTGTTCTCGAAGGTGAAGTTCCCGATGACCGTCGCGAACTCCGTCTCGCGGAGCGCCGACTGGAGGTCCTCGGGCGAGGGGGAACTGGCCGCCTGAACCGCCTGGAGCGCGACCTGCGCGACGTTGTAGGCGCCGCCGACCGCGGTGGGGATGAGCTGCCCCTGGTCCAGGCCGTGCTCCTCCTCGAAGGCGGTCTTCATCTCGGAGTTGCCGTTACCGGTCATTCCCGGCACCCAGCCGGGACACATGCAGGCGTATGCGCCCTTCTGTCCCAGCGCGGACCACCACGCCGTCGGGTCGGCCCCACGAACGTACTTCAGCACCTTCGGCGTGTAGTCGTTCGCCTCCATCTGGTTGATCGACGTGATACCGCCGGGCGGCGTCGGGTTCGAGAGGAGGATCTCCACGTTCTGGCTCTTCGACTGGGAGATCAGCGAGGAGAAGTCCTCGGTGCCCAGCGAGAACGTCTCGCGGAGGACGACCTCGTAGCCGGCGTCCGAGAGCGTCGACTCCCAGGCGTCCGCCTGCTCGGCGCCCCACCCGGAGTTCGGCTCCCAGATGCCGACGCGACTCGGCCGCTCGCCCTCGGGGATGAGTTCGAGCAGCCCCATCGTCGAGCGGGCGACGTCGCGGGACTTCGGGAACGGCGAGTAGGTCCACTCGTACCCCTCGTTCCGGTGGGGTCCCTCGAAGGCGAAGAACGCCCCGAGGAACGGGATGTCCTGGTTCTCGGCGAACGCGCTGCCGGCCGTCACGAGGAGGCTCGAGAAGCTCCCCCAGAGCATGTCGACCTCGTTGTTGCTCGTGATCTGCTGGAGGCTCTGTCGCACCTGATCTGCGGAGCTCTCGTCGTCCTGGAGGACGAGTTCGACGTCCTCCTCGAGCTGTTCGTTCATCAGGGTCTCGCCGAGCCGGTACCCGCGCTCGACGTCCTCCCCGAGCGAGGAGAACTGGCCCGTTCGCGGGACGGTGGCCCCGATGGTGATCGTGTCGGACTCGCCGCCGCCGCCGATGAGCGTGCAGCCGGCGAGGCTCGACATTCCGACGGTGCCGGCGGCGCCGACCGTCTTGAGGTACGTCCTACGCGAGGGGTTGCTGGTATTCTCTCCCATGCTATGGCCCCTCATCACGGTCATTTGTGTAAAAACATGCGGTTCTTCTCCCCCGTCCCGTCCCGGAACGAGCACGTCGAACCGTCTCCCGCGGGGACGGTCGTTCGTGGTCAGGGGTATCTGGTCGGTGGCCCGCGGTCGGGGGTGGGGTCGGCGGTGGAGGGATCAGCGATCCGCTGGATGCGGCGCTCGACGGTCGAAACGCGCGAGGAGGTGGGTTCGGGACGACGACAGCCCCGGAGGTCAGGTTACGACGACGGCTCGGCCTCGGCGTAGAAGTTGAACGCCTCGAACACCGGGCGGTCGGTCATGCCCAGCAGGATCGCCTCGTCGTCCGGCTCGTGGTGGTGGGTCGCGTCCGGCGGCACCACGAAGATGTCCCACTGGCTCCACTCCAGCGCCTCGTCGTCGACGTGGGTCGCGCCCTCGCCCTCGATGACGAAGTACACCTCCGTCGCGTTGTGGAAGTGCGGGTCCGTCGGGCCCTCGTTCAGCAGCTGCGCCCGGAACGACATCGTCGGGAACAGCGGCTCCTTCCCGGTCGCCGGGTTGACGTAGGCGAGGCTGTACCCGTCGTGCGGGTCGGGTTCGTCGTTGTCGGACCGCTGGCGGAGCGACTCCAGCATCTCGTCCCAGCCGAAGCGGTACGGCGGCGTCGCCTCGCAGTTGCCCTCGAACGGGCCGGGGATGGTGCCGTCCGACTTCTCGTCCGCAGGGCGGCCGCGCCCGTACTGGGAGTCCCAGTACCCCTGGGTCTTCGTGACGGGCTGGCGCTCGAGTTCGTGGTTCTCGAACACCTGCTTCTTGTTCAGCGAGTCGAGGAACAGCGGCAGGTCGAGCACGTCGAGCCAGGCGGCCGTCTCGTCGGAGTCGTTGACATGGTCGTGCCACTCCCACTGGGGCGTCGTGATGAGGTCGTTGTTCTCCATCGGGAACTCCTCACCCGCGACGATCGTCTTCATGTCCTCGGTGCCGTCGATGGTGAACCGCAGGGCGTTCGCCGAGTGCCGGTGGGAGGGCGCCGTCTCGCCGGGCGAGACGGTCTGGACGCCGACGTAGATGGTGTTCGAGATCGCGTTCCCGATCGCGGTGTTGATCGGGACCGCGACGCGGCGCTGGAACCCCGGCGGCAGGTCGGCGATGGGGACGTCGCGCTCGATGCCGTCAATGGCGGCCTGGATGTCGTCCCACTTCCAGATGTCGGCTTCCAGGTCGTCGATGACGTTCCCGAAGTCGTCTTCCACCTCCCACAACGGGCGAAGGCCGTGCTCGTCGAGGATACTCCGGGTGTCCGAACTCATCTCTAGGAGTTCCTCCGGCTCTTGCTGGGCCATAGTCAATGATTGGCACAGATTCATCATAAGTGTGTTGGACCGGGTACCCGACCGACCCCGGTCCCGAACGCCAGCAGGCGGTGCATCGAGGGCGTCGAACGCGGCGTTCCTCGGGGGTGGCGAACGCGCGGCGTTCCCGGCTCTACGCCTCCGCCTGCGCCTCGAAGATCTCGCTGGATCGGTAGACCGACCGGCAGTCCTCACAGACCATCTGTCCCTGGATGGCGTACTCCCAGAGCTTCCCCCCGCAGTTCAGGCAGTCGAAGTGCGCTCGGACGAACGGGTCGGACTCGGCGTAGATGTTCTCGAAGTCGGCCATGGTCACGTGTTGGGTCAGGAGGCCAAAAAGGGTGCTGTCCGTGTTAATTCGGCGCTAGTTGGAGGGCGGTGCGATCGGTTCGACGTAGGACGCCGACCTTGAAAGCCCCCGTGACGCTCGACTCCCGGGCCTCGCTGCGCTCCTCGTCACTCGGCCTTCGGCCTCGTTCCTGCGGTGCTTACGTCGTCCGGGTTCGTCGAGCGCCCGGCCCCTTTCAGTCCCACCCGACCGTCGCCGCACAGCACCACCCCCTCCCCAACCGATTCGCTCGCTGCGCTCGCTCATTCCTCGCGCGCGTCTGCTCGCCCTCACGGGCTCGCGTCACGCGCGCCGAACGGCCAGATGATGGTCGCCGCCGACTGACTCAGTCGTCGGCGTACGGCTCCATCGCCTCGCGGAGGTCGTCGGGCAGATCCATCGACCCGTCGCCGCCCTGGTGGGCGCACACACGCTGCTCGTACCCCGAGAACGCCACCTCGCCGTCGCAGCGCGCGACGTACTCGAACCGGACGCTACGGGTACCGAGGCTCGGCGTCAGTTCGACGGTCACGTCGTCGCCCGCCTCGACCGGGCGCTCGAACTCGAAGTTCATCTCGACCAGCGGCAGCCCGAACCCGCGCTCCTGGGAGATCTCCCAGAACGGGAAGCCGATCTCCTGCATGAACATGTCCGACGTCTCGTGCAGCGCGTCGACGATGCGCGGGTAGTGCGCGATGCCGAACGGGTCCGTGTCCGAGAACCGGACCGTCCAGACGCGCTCGTACGGCTCGCCCATCTCACTCACCCCCCTCCAGCAGCACCAGCGCGTCGAGCGCGACCGCCCCCTCAGAGTCCGCGAGCACCGGGTTCACGTCCACCTCGACGACCTCCTCGCGCTCGACGAGCAGGTCGCCGACCGCGCACACGACGTCCGCGAGCGCGTCCACGTCGGCGGCCGGCGCGCCGCGGTACCCCGCCAGCAGCTTCGCCGCGGTCAGCTCCTCGATGGCCTCCCGCGCCTCCGCGCGGTCGAGGGGGGCGAGCCGGTGGCTCGTGTCCTCGTACACCTCGGTGAAGATCCCCCCGAGCCCCGTCAGCACGACCGGGCCGAACGAGGGGTCGCGCAGGCCGCCGACGATGACCTCGGTGCCGGCGTCGACGTCGCGGGCCTCCTCGACCAGCACCGCGGCGTCGATGCCCTCCGCCCCGGCGGCGTCGAAGACGCGCTCGGCGGCCGCCTCGACCGCCTCGCGGGAGTCGAGCCCGAGCGCCACGCCCGCGCCGCCGGCCCACTCGCTCTTGTGGGTGACCGACGGCGAGGACACCTTCAGGACGACCGGGAAGCCGATATCGGCCGCCGCGTCGGCGGCGGTCGCCGGGTCGTCGGCGACGGCGAACTCGGTCGTCGCGACGCCCGCGTCCGCGAGCAGCGACTTCGCCTCCGCCTCGGTGAGCGCCGTCCGCCCGGCCGCGCGGGCGGCCTCGATCGGGTCCGCGGCGACGGGCTCCTCAGACATCGGCGCTCACCTCCTGGTCCGCCGCGGCGTCACCGAGTTCCGCGTACCTGGCGAGCAGCGCGGTCGCCTCCGCGGCGCGCTCGGGGGAGGTGAACGTCGGCACGCCCGCCTCGCGGAGCGCGGCGAGTTCGTCGTCCATCGCACCAGGCGGCCCCTCGGTCGCGAACAGCACCGGCTTGTCCACCGTCTCGGCCAGCCCGTCGAGCGTCTCGACCGGGTAGCCGAGCGCCTCCTCGAACAGTTCGTACACGAGGACGACGTCCACTGCGTCGTCGGCCGCGACCGCCTCGACGACGTCGCCGAACTCCGGCATCGGCCGGCCGGTGTCGACGGGGTTCCCCGCGAACGTGATGCCCGGGAGGATCCCCTCGACGCGCTCCTGGGTGTCGGCGCCGAGTTCGGGGAGGGTCGCGCCGCCCCGCTGGAGCCGGTCGGCGATGATGATTCCCGGGCCGGCCTGGGCGGTCACCACGCCCACGTTCGCCCCCGCGGGGACGGGGGAGTTCGCGAGCGCGACGCCGGCGTCGAGCAGCGCCGAGGTGGAGTCGACCGTCGGGACGCCGTACTGGGCGAACCCGGCGGTGTAGAGGTCGTGGTCGCCCGTGAGCGCGCCCGTGTGCGACTCGGCGAACTCGCCGACGTCCGACTGGCCGACCTTGTACGCCGTGACGGGCGTCTCGGCCGCGCGGCACGTCTCCAGGAGCGACCGGCCGTCGTCGGTTCCCTCCACGTGGAGGACCACGGCGTCGGTGGCCGCGTCGCCGTCGAAGTACTCGATGGCCTCCTCGAAGCCGACGTTCGCCCGGTTGCCCAGTCCGACCATGGCCGAGATGCCGTTCCCCTCGCGCAGCGCCTGGAACGCGAGCTGGTGGGCGACCCCGCCGCTCTGGGCGACGATGGCGACGTTCCCGGCCGGGAGCTGTTCGACCCCGCCCGCGAAGGAGGCGAGCAGGTTCGTGCGCGGGACGACGAAGCCGCTGGTGTTCGGCCCGAGCAGCGCGACGTCGCCCTCGGCCGCGATGTCGACGATGCGCTCCTGGAGCTCCTCGCCCTCCTCGCCGGCCTCGGCGAAGCCGCCGGCGTAGATGACCGCACCGCCGACGCCGGCCTCGCCGCACTCCTCGAGCACGTCGGGGACGACGGGGCCGGGGACGCAAAGCAGCGCGAGGTCGACCGGCTCGTCCACCTCGGTCACGGACGCGACGAACTCCTCGCCGAGGACGCTTCCCTCGGCGGAGGGGTTGACGGGGTAGACGCGGCCGTCGAACTCGACCGCGTTCGCCATCGCCTCGTAGCCGATCTTCCCCTCGGTCTTGGAGGCGCCGACGACCGCGACGGTCTCCGGTCCGAACAGGCGTGTCAGGTTCACGCTTTGGACGTTACCCGATGCCACCAAATCGTTTTCCCTGATTGGCTGTGGGTGGATCCTGTTTTTTCCGTGGAATCGGTGGGCCATGACGAGATGGACCTGCTGTTGTCGGTGTCCTCCGTCTAACTCAGGGCGGCCGATCGAGCCGATGCCATCGGAATCATCGAGGAGTAGGTTTATGCGAGACGATAGTCAACGACTGCCACAATGGCCTTACTCGAAGGCGAACATCTGACGAAGCGGTTCGGCGGCGTCGTCGCCGTCGACGACGTCTCCTTCTCCATCGAGCGGGGGGAGACGGTCGGGCTCATCGGGCCGAACGGGGCGGGCAAGTCCACCCTGTTCCGGCTCATCACCGGCGTCCACGAGCCGACGAAGGGACAGGTCACGCTCGACGGCGAGGTCATCACCGGCCTGAAGCCCCACCAGATCTGCCACCGCGGGCTGGTGAAGACCCACCAGATCGTCAAGCCGCTGGAGGGGCTCTCACTGCTGGAGAACGCCGCCGTCGGCGCCCAGTTCGGCGGGCGAAACCCCGAGAACCCGATGGAGCGGGCACACGAGGTGCTGGAGTTCGTCGGGCTCGACCACATGGCCCACGACGACCCCGACGAACTGAGCGTCGGCGCGCTCAAGCGGCTGGAGATCGCCCGCGTGCTCGCGACCGACCCCGAGGTGCTGCTGCTCGACGAGGTCGCCGGCGGGCTCGACACCGACGAGACCGAGGAGATCATCGACCTCATCCGCGACATCAGCGACCAGGGGAAGACCGTGTTCCTCATCGACCACGTGATGCGCGCGCTCATGTCCGTGAGCGAGCGCGTGTTCGTCCTCGACAACGGCGAACTCATCGCGAAGGGCACCCCGACGGAGATCCAGAACGACGAGCGTGTCATCGAGGCGTACCTCGGCGACAGCGCCGCACGCGACGACATCGGGACGGCCGCCGGGGACTGAGCCCCTCGATCCGCCCCCCTTTCTTCCCGCCTTCTCCTTCCCACCTCCTTCCCTCCGCCTCCTCTTCCCCGCCTCGAATCTCCTGTCTCCTCCCTTCTACTCCGGCTTCCCGACGAAGTCGACGAACTTCTCGAGCTTCCCGCTCGCGTCCTCGGTGACCGAGGAGCCGTGGTAGACGAGGCCGACCTCGAACTCGTACCCCAGCAGCCGGCCGAGGCTCTCGTCGGCCTGCGCGAGGTCGGCCGAGAAGAACGCCGGCGGGAGCACGAAGTACCCCTCGGGTAGCCCCCGCGCGTCGGCGCCGAAAACAGCGTCGCCCAGCACCGCGACGCCCGCGTCCTCGTCCACGAGGGCGTGGTGTTCGGCGGTGTGGCCCGGCGTGTGGACGGCGGTGAACCGCCCGACAGAGTCGCCGTCGCCGTACCGGTTCGTCGGCTCGTGGTCGTCGAGTTCGAGCCCCTCGGGGACCCACGTCTCCAGGTCGTACCGGTCCGCGAGGCCGGCCAGCCCGCCGACGTGGTCGGGGTCGCCGTGGGTGACGACGAGCCGCTCCGGCTCGACGTCGAGTTCCGACAGCCGGTCGGCGACCGTGTCGACCGTGTCCTCGAACGCCGCGTCGACGAGCGTCGGCGTCCCGCCGTCGAACAGGAACGTCCGGTAGCGCCCGCCGTTCACTTCGCCCACGGTGATGTCGTACACGCCGTCTGCGATCTCCTCGGTCATGGTCGGGGGTACGTGGTCCGGGAAGCGACAAAGTGTTTTCCGCCATTTCGGTTTCGAACCGCGTCGCCGTCGGCTGCCCGTTTCGGAACACACATGACAACCGATACCGTCGCACGAACCGACACGTCCCCACCATGACGAACCTCCCCGCGCTCCCCGGTCGTCCCCTCTCGGAGCTCGACCCGTCGTGGCTCTCGGTGCCCGTCGGCCTCCTCGCGGCCGGCGCGGTCCTGCGGTACGCCCCGCTGGCGTCCGACGCGGCGACGATGCTGGCGATCACCGTCTTCTGCATCAGCCTCTGGGTCGGCGCGCCCGTCGAGCCGTGGTTCACCGGGCTGATCGCGCTCGGGCTCATCGGCGTCGCGTTCTCCACCGATCTCGCGCTCGTGGGCTTCCACTCGGCGGCGACGTGGCTCGTCGTGCTCGGCATCCTGCTCGGCGAGGCGACCCGCCGCAGCGGGCTGGCGAACCTCGTCGAGCGCTACTCGCTCCGGGCGCTCGCGGCCCGGGGGACCGAGGACGCGACGGCCGTGTACCGGTTCCTGCTGGCCGCGCTCTCGGCGGCCGCGCTGGGGCTCGTCGTGCTGGTCCCCTCCTCGCTCGTCCGCGTGCTCATCCTCGGGCCGATCCTCGTCTCGGTCGGCGGCGTGTTCACCGAGCGCCGGCCGAGAATCGGCCTGTTCCTCGGGCCGCTGTTCGTCACCTACTACGGCGGTACCGGCATCCTCACCGGCTCGCTCGCGAACATCATCATCACCGGCATCGTCGACTCGAACGCCGGGCTCACCATCGGCTGGGTCGAGTGGGCGATGTGGCTCGGCCCTGTGATGAGCGTGGGCCGGGCGGTCGCCATCGCGCTCGTCGCGTACGCCCTCTACCGCCCGCGCGACCCCGATGCCATCTCCACGCCGTCGACCGACGGGGGCGACGAGGTCGAGGTGTCGGGCGAGCAGTGGCGGATGCTCGCCTTCCTGCTCGTCGGCGTCGCGGTGTGGGCGACTGACTCGCTCCACGGGCTCCACCCGCTGTACGGCGCGCTCGTCGTGACGCTGCTCGCGTTCGCCCCGCGGGTCGGCGTCGTCGGCGCCGACGCGCTCGCCGACGCGGACTTCTCCATCGCGTTCTTCCTCGGCGCCATCTTCGCCATCGCCGAGGGGCTCCAGCGGACCGCCTTCACCGACCTCGCGGCCGGGGCCGTCCTCTCGCGGCTCCCCGAGGGCGCGCCGCTGGCGCTCGTGCTCGTCTTCGTCGTCGCCGCCTCCATCGCGCTGACGTTCGTGATGGAGGGGCTGGCGGTCGCGAGCGTGCTCACGCCGGTGCTCGTCTCGTTCGCCGAGGGGGCCGGGATCCCGCTGCTGCCGGTCGCGCTGACCGAGGCGGTCGCGCTGAACACCTACTTCTTCCCGTACCAGTCGGCGGTGCTCGTCGCCATCCTCGGGCTGGACGTGGTCGACTCGATGGAACTGATCCGGATGGCGACGCTCTGCTCGCTCGTGACGCTGCTCGTCCTGCTCCCGATCCAGATCGCCGTCTTCGTCGTCGCGCTCTGAACGACGTCGGCCACTGCCGGCCGGGAAAACGAGACCGCCGACCGTCCTCGGTCGAGGGACCGTCCTCAGCCGAAGTGCTCCGCGACGACCTGCTCGCGCATGATCGTCCCCGTGTCGGTCCGCGGCAGCGGCTCGGTCCGGATCGCGTACGCCCGCGGTCGCTTGAAGTTCGCCAGGTGGTCGCTCTCACAGCAGAACTCGTCGAGGTCGTCGTCGGTGACGGAGCCGTCGGTCACGACGACCGCGGTGACGCGCTGTCCCCAGTGGTCGTCCTCGATGCCGAACACGAGCGCCTCGCTCACCGCCTCGTGGCGCTCGAGCGCGTGCTCGACCTCCGCGGGGTAGATGTTCTCCCCGCCGCAGGTGAACATGTTGTCCACCCGGTCGACGATGTAGAGGTAGCCGTCCTCGTCGACGGTGGCCACGTCGCGCGTCCGGAGCCACTCGTCGAAGAAGCTCTTCTCCTGCGCGCTCGGGTTGTCGATGTAGCCGTCGGACTTGCCCGGCCCGCGGGCGATGATCTCGCCCTGTTCGCCGGGGTCGACGGTCGCCTCCGGGTCAGGGTGGTCGGTCACCGGCGCCGGCTCGACGACCCGGATCTCCCACGAGAACGCCTCCTTGCCGATGGTCCCCGGGTGGTCCTCCTGGGCCGAGGGGTGCGCGAACGTGAGGTCCGGGCCGGCCTCGGTCATGCCGTAGGTGTTGTAGAACCCCTCGCACAGCAGCGACGTCGTGCGCTCGACGAGCTCCGGCGAGACGATGGCGCCGCCGGTCCGGATGTACTCCAGCGACCCCGTGTCGTACCCCTCCACCTCCTGCGCCCCGTTGAGGGCGTCGAGCTGGGTCGGCACCGCGAGCAGGCCGCTGGCCCCGTGCTCCTCGATCAGTTCGAGCGCCTCCACCGGGTCGAAGCTCGCGTGGAGGACGACGGTCGCCCCGGCGAGGAAGTGCGGGTAGAGCCAGGCGTCGGAGGTGACCATGTGGTACCAGGGCGTCGTCACGATCGCCGTGTCCGTCTCGTCGACGCCGTGCTCCATCACGACCTGGACCGCGCCGAGCCACATCTGCTCGCCGTCGAACGGGACGGCCTTCGGCTGGCTCGTCGTCCCGCTGGTGTAGAAGACGCTGCACTCCCCGCCCGCCGGGAGGTCGTCGTGGAGGTCGTCGTCCGCGTCCGCGAGCACCGCCTCGTAGGACTCGACGCCCTCGGCGTCGACGTCGGCCTCGCCGGCGTGGATGGCGGTCTCGAACTCGCCGCGCTCGAGCATCTCGAGTGCCGTCTCGGCGTTCGCGTCGTCGAAGATCAGCCCCTCCGCGTCGGCGTTCTCCGCCATCCGGACGAGCTCGCCGGACTTCCCCCGGAACGAGAGCTGCACCGTCGCGGAGCCCCGCTTGTGGCCCGCGATCATCGACTCGACCGCCGCCGGCCCGTTCAGCGCGAGCACCGCACACCGGCCGGCCCCGATCCGCTCCCGGAGGGCGTTCGACAGTCGGGTGCTCCGTCGGTCGAACTCGCGGTAGGTGAACGAGCGACCGTCGTCCGTGACGATGGCCGTGTCCTCCCCGTAACATCGGACAGTGCGCTCGAATGCCTCTAGATACTCCATGGGTGTCTGAACTGTGCTAGGACACCTCATGTGCGGGTAAAACAGTTGCGGTCCCCCTCGACGCAGTCACGCGAATCCCGGCCGATTCGGGTGGGTTTTTCCATCGGTTCGTCGAACCGCGACCATGCCGAACCGACGCGGGGTGGAGGTCGTCCGGGCGCTCGCCTCGCAGGTGAAGCCCACGTTCATGCTCCCGGCGATCGGGATGGCGGCGTTCGGCGGCCTGCTGGCGCCGGTCGTCTCCCCGACGACGTTCGCGCTCCACGTCGGGGGCGTCGGCCTCGCGCTCTACGTCGCCCACCTCGTCGACGAGTACGTCGACACCTACGTCAGGGGGGAGGAGGAACCGGCCGCCTCCCGGCGGGTCCTCGCGCTCGGGGTCGTCCTCGCCAGCGTGGGTTTCCTCGCCCTCCTGCTCGCGCTCGCGTCGACTGCCGGACCTCTCGCGGGGCTGAGCCTGCTCCCGTTGTGGATCCTCGCCCTGCTCCACGCGCCCGTCCTCGACAGAAACACGGTCGCGGTAACCGCCGACTACCCGACCGGGATCGCGGTCGCGCTGTGCGGCGGCTTCCTGACGCAGACCGGGCGGCTTCCGCCCCTCGTCGTTGCCCTCGCGGCCGTCTTCCTCGTCCTCCTCTCGGGCGTGAAGGTCGCCGTCGACCGACTCGACGTCGCCTTCGACCGGACCGTCGACAAGCGGACGGTCCCGGTCGTCCTCGGCGACCGGCGGGCCGCGAGGGCCGCCACGGGCATCCTCGCGGGCGCCGGGGCGCTGGTCCTCGGGTTCGTAGCCGTCGGCGTCCTCCCCGGGTTCGCGGCGACGGCGGCCGCGTTCTCCCTGGGGATGGCTGTCGGCTGTGTCGCCGCCGGGAAGCGACGGGCCGTCCGCGTCGCCATCCTGCTCACCTACCCGTTCGCGGCGGCACTGTTCCTCGCCGCCTGCCCCGAGACCGGCTGTGGTCCGATTCGGGTCGCCGCTGAACACGCGTTCGGCCTCACCGAACGTACGTTCCCGCCGGGTTACCTGTAGGCCAGGTTGAGTTCGACGTCGTTCGTCGAGGCCCGCAGTCGTTCGGCCAGTTCACCCTCGCAGCGCTCCCGGTTCACGCGGTGGGCCGGCCCGGCGACCGCGAGCGCGCCGTGGACCTCCTCCCCGAACAGGAGTGGGACGGCGACGGCGTGGATCCCCTCGAGGTCCTCCCCGAGGTTCAGCGCGTACCCCTGCTCGCGGACCTGTGCGAGCTCCTCGAACAGCGCGTCGGGCTCGGTGATGGTGTTGGCGGTGCGCGCCGGCAGGCCGTGGCGGTCGATCACGTCCCGGACGTCCGACTCGGGGAGGTGCGCGAGGATGGCCTTCCCGCCGGAGTTGCAGTGCATGTACGCCCACGAGCCGATGAGCGTGTTCGCGTTGATGTTGGTCCTGCCCGCCCGGCCGTAGAGGTACATGAGGCGGCCGTTCTCGTGGGTGAGCAGCCACCCCATCTCGCCGGTCGTCTCCACGAGGTCATCGACGATGGGTTTGGCCGCCTCGTACACGTCGTACCGGTTCCGGACGTACTGCCCGTAGCTGAAGAACTGGAGGCCGAGGTGGTAGGCGTCCCCGCGCTTGACCACGAAGTCGTGTGCGCGCATCGACGCGAGGTGGTCGTGGACCGTGCTCTTGGCGAGCCCCGTCCGGTCGGCCAGTTCGGTGACGCCGGCCCCGTCCGCCTCGCGGAGCTGTTCGATGATGGCGAATAGGGTGTCGTCCGACTTCACCCCCCTGCTGCCCGCGTGTTCGTTCGGCATACTCGAACTCTACGACCCCGGCTACTAAACTCTTCAGCCATCCGACCGCGCCGCGACCGTCGCGTACGGCCCGTACCGTGACTATCCGGGGCGTCGACGCGTTCGGGTCGAGGCCTCCACGGGTGGTTCGCCCTCACCGAACGAATCGTGACGTTCCGTCACACCGTAACGATTTTTCGAGTGATTGCCGACTCCCCCGGACGATTCCGAACGAACGTCCGTGAAATCCCCGGTCGGGTTCGCTGTCACCGAACGTCGGATGATCGGGGCGCGTGTTACACCGGTACGGCTGTAAGGCTGTTCGGACGAGAGCCGGAGGGACTACCAGTTCGCGGTCGGCGGCGACGGTGGAAAGGAGTACTCGGTTGCCGTCCGCTCGGCTGGGTTACGCCGTGAGTTCCTCGACGTAGTTCCGGTCCTCCGAGAGCGCCTCGGCGTCCTCGGGGAGCAGCGCGACGACGAAGTACTCCGCGTGGTCCTCCAGGTAGTCGACGATCCGGGCGATGCGGTCCGAGTCGATCGCCTCCAGCGAGTCGAGCACGATGAACGGGAGCTCCTCGTACACGTCGTGGACGAGGTAGCCCGCGAGCGCGAACACCAGCCCCGTCACCTCGCGCTCGCTCTCGGAGAGGTGGTCGACCGTGTCCCGGTAGGACTCGCCGCTGGCGGTCGACCGGATGATGTGCAGGTCGAACTCGGGCCGGGTCACCTTCCGTCGCCCCTCGCGCACCTCGCGCTCGCGGCGCTCGATCCAGATGCGCTCGATGTTGTCGTACTGGAGGATGTCGAGCACTGCGTCCATGTGGTCGTTGAACGACTCGACCGCGTCCTCCTCGATGCGATCAACGCGGGTGCGGAGCTCGGTGAGCTGGTCGGAGATGTTCTCCCGCTTCTCCTTGAGACGGTCGCGGTCCGCGGTGGCGTCCTCGCGCTCCTCGATGCGCCCGTCGACGTCGGCGAGGTCCGACTCGAGTCGCTCGATGCGGAGCTCCAGCTCGTTGGCCCGCCGGTGCTTCTCGAGCACCTCGTCGTAGTCGCCCTCGCCGACGTTCTTCGTCTCCTCCTCCAACTCCTCGACGGTCTCGGCCTGGTCGTCGCGGGCGTCCTCGAGTTCGTCGATGCGCTCGCGCGTCGTCTCGATCCGGGCCTCGACCTCCTCGAGCCGGGACTCGGCCCGCTCGAGTTCGCGCCGGGACTCCCGGATCTCGGAGCGCTCGCTCGACAGCTCGTCGATGCGGTTCCGGATCTCGTTCCGCTCGTCGAGCTTCTCCTTGCGGATCCGTCCGAGCATCTCGACCGTCTGGGCGACGCGGTCGCGCTCGACCTCGGAGCCGCACGTCCAGCAGACGATCTCGTCGCCCTCCTCGACGAGCTGGTCGGTGACGGCGCCGCCGTCGCTGGAGGCGTTCGCCTCCAGGTCGAGGTCGAGGCCGTTCCCCTCCAGCATCTCCTCGTTGAAGCTGATGACGCTCTGGAGCTCGCTGAGGGTGTCGTCGAGCGCGCGCTTGCGGCGCCGGGCGTCGGCGATGCGCTCGTCGATGGCGTCCGGGTCCTTCTCGCGCCGCTCGGTCGTCTCCAGGGTGTATTCGAGCTCCTCGCGCTCGTTCTCGAGCTCGTCGAGGCTCGTCTGTTCGGCCTCGATGTCGAACTCGACGTCCTCCAGCTCGGAACGGGCCTCGCGGAGGCGCTGGAACGCCGCCTCGATGTCCTCCTTGCGCGACCGGCTCTCCTCGAGGTCGGTGTCGAGGTCGTCGATCTCCGCCTGGACCTCGGCGAGTTCCTCGCGGGCGGACTCCAGGTCCTCGCTGATCTCCCGTCGCTCTGCCTCGAGGTCGGGAAGCTCGCTCTCCAGGCGCTCGAACTCCCGGATCTGGTCGTCGATCTCGTTCTTCTCCCGCTCGAGCTCCCTGATCTCGGACTCGATGCGGTCGGTGTCGATCGGCCGCATGATGATCTCCCGGAGGTCGTCGCCGCGCTCCACCGCGCGCCGCACCTCGTTGTTCTCCAGGAGGAACGCGAACATGTCCGCGAGCTGCGGGTCGTCCAGGTAGGGGTCGCCGTCGAAGACGACGGTCTCGCCGCGGCGCGTGAGCGTCCGCGTGCAGGTCCGATCGCCGATCTGGAGTTCCACGCGCCCCTCGTCGGCGTCGCCCTTGAGCGACGGCTTCTCGCTGCCGAGCCCGGCCATGATCGCCTGCAGGAACGACGTCCGATTCGTGGCGTTTCGCCCGCTGAGGACGGTGACACCCGGGGGGAGCGTCACGTCGGCCTCGTCGATGCCGCCGATGTTCCGCGCCCTGACGTGGACGTCCTGTTCACTGAGTTCCGGTGATTCCATCGTTCAGGTTTCATAACCTCTGAACCTTAACTGTTGTCGTCCGCGCCGAACACGACGCGCGATGGCGGGGCCGTCGCCCCCCGGTAATCGGCGGACTGCGTCGACCTCGGTACGGGGACAGTCCTGTCAGGGGGCGGGGGACGACGGGCTCAGCAGGAGCAGCCGCCCTGGCGGATGAGTTCGCCGATGGCGTACCCAGTGCCGCACTCGCTGCAGACGACCTGGATGTCGACGAACACCTCGTACTCCCGGTCGGTGATGTCGTCGGAGTTGGCGAGCCCCTCGATCGTCGACTCCGCGACGACCGACGTCCGCCCCTGGAGCCGCTCCAGCGTCTCGACCTTGCGCTGGACCCGGTCGGCCGAGCGGTCGGGCAGTTCCGCCTCGCGGTACTTCGTGAGGTAGGTGTGGATCGCCTGGTGGGTGACGAAGTCGTTCCGGACCCGGGGGACGTCGAGGCCGTCCTGTTCGAGTTCGCGGCGCTTGCGCATCCGGTCCGCCTCCGACACGTCGTCGTCGGTGAGCAGCCGGTAGGTCGTCTCCACGTCGCTCGAGACGGCCGTCCCCCCCGAGTCCTGGATGGCGGCCTCGAGCACGCTCCGGTTGAACTCGTCCGCGAGGTCGCGGAGGCTCGTCCGCTCCCCGCCGTCGCCCGTCCAGCTCGCCTCGAGGCGCTCCCCCATGCCGTCGAGGTCGTACTCGTCGATGACGCGTGCGACCTTGCTGTTCGGTTGGGGGTCGTTCGTGGTCATACCTCCCCTTCGTCGCTCCCCCGTTACAAAGGAATCGATGTGTCCGTTAGCGGAGTTGTTCACGGTCCCTGACGGCGCGGCGACGGGATCCCCGGACGTCGATGGGTGGTCAGCGCCCGCGTTGACGCCCGGACGTTCCTCCGACTTCGGCGGCCGCGGGGAGTCCTTCTTCGGCGACCTGCACGCGCAGGGGGAGGATATGATTCACGTCCACGTCCGTATGCACGTCCACGTCGAGCGCCGGCCGGCCGCCCTGGCCGCGCCGGTGGTTCGGGAAGCGCACCCACGCGACCCGATCCCCATTACAGGGGTACCGGTGTAAACATCAAATAAATTATATTAGGACGAGTTCCGCTGTCGGAAACGGGACCCGTCCGCGTCGGCTAGCTGAACGTCGGGAACTCGTCCTCCGTCTCCTCCATGTTGACGTTGACCTCGATGACGTTCGCGGTGTTGACGACGTGCTCGACGAGTTCCTCGTGGTAGTCGGGCTGTTTCATCCGCTTGACGGGTCCGGAGACGCTGATGGAGCCGAGGACGCGGCCGTGCCGGTTGCGGACCGGCGCGCCGACGGCCTGCAGGCCCTTGATCTCCTCCTCGTCGTTGAGCGCGTACCCCCGCTCGCGCACCGCCTCCAGCTCCTCGAACAGCGCGTCGGGCTCGGTGATGGTCTCCTCCGTCTTCGCCGGCAGGCCGTAGCGGTCGACGATCCACTCCACGCGCTCGCGGGGGAGGTACGCGAGGATGGCCTTCCCCGTCGCCGAGAAGTGGAGGTAGTCGGCCCGCTGGAGCTTGTTCACCTGGTAGCTGCTGCCGACCGCCTTCTCGCCGCTCACCTTGTAGAGGTTGACGCTGAGGCCGTGCTGTTCGGCCGCGAGGTGGGCGAACTCGCCGGTGTTCTCCGCGAGCGTCTCCAGTTCCGTCTTGCCGATCTGGTACAGCGTGTTCTGGTTGCGAACGTACTCGCCGACGAGCAGGAACTGGAGGGAGAGCCGGTAGGTGTCGCCCTCCTTGACGACGAACTTCTCCTGCCGGAGCGTGCTCAGGTAGTTGTACACCACGCTCTTCGAGAGGTCGAGGTGGTTCGCGAGTTCGGTCACCCCCGCGCCGTCGAGCGCCTCCAGCGCCCTGACGACGTCGAACGCACGGGACACCGTCTCCAGCGTCCGCGGCGAACCTGCCGTGGGTTCCGTTGTCATGGGGGTGTCTCGCGTGGGCCCTACAAAGGTGTTTGTATTTCGAACACCCGACGTTCCGCCGAATCGGGTCAGAACGCGGACTCCGTACGAACCCGACCGAATCCCGGACCGGGGGCGGGACGCTCATCCGGAGTATTACGGGGGCTCAGCTCCCGTGATCCCGACCCGTCGATTTCGACCGACGGCGTTCACGTATCGAGAACCCCCGGAATCCGGTCGCACGCCACGCGTCGCCACCGCCTCGGCAGTCGTCGTCGGGAGCGCCGCGGCCATTCGGGGCTCACGCTACGTGAACGCTGGACGGTGGGGGGAGGAGTCGTGCTACTCGGCGGCGACGTCGGCGATGGTGCCGGCGAGCACGCGCGTCACGGCGGCGCAGTCCGCCCAGTCGGTCCACTCGCGGGGGTTGTGCGAGACGCCGTCCACGGACGGGGCGAACAGCAGCGCGGCGTCGGTGACGCCGGCGACGTGCATCGTGTCGTGGCCGGCGCCCGAGTGGAGTTCGAGCGTCTCGATCACGGCCGCGTCGCCGGCGGCGTGGAGCGCGTCCCGGAGCCTCGCGCTCATGTCGACGGGTCGGCGGTCCCAGGCGTGGTCGAACGTCGTCGTCACCGGGCGCTCTGCCTCCAGCCGCACGAGGCTCTCCCGGGCGGCCTCGATGACGGACTCGATCGAACCGTACGCCACGTCGCGCACGTCGACGGTCAGGTCGACCGATCCCGGGATGACGTTCGGGGCGTTGGGCGACACCGACAGTTTGCCGACCGTGGCGACGGCCGTGTCGGGGACGTCGGGCCGCTCGTCGGTCGCGCGCTCCACGTCGAGCACGAACTCGCTGGCGGCCGCCAGCGCGTCCGCCCGGTCGGCCATCGAGGTGGAGCCGGCGTGGTTCGCCTCGCCCTCGATCCCGACGGCGCACCGCGAGAGGCCGACGATGCTCGAGACGACGCCGGCGGGGACGCCCGCGTCGACGAGGCGCTCGGACTGCTCGACGTGGATCTCCAGCCACGCGTCCCACTCGCTGGCGTCGACTGCGCCCTCGCCCCGGTAGCCGATGTCGGCGAGCGCGTCGCCCAGCGGGATGCCGTCGTCGTCCTCGATGGCGAGCGCCTCCGCGACGGACATGTCGCCGACGGCGACGCCGGAGCCGACGAGGCCGCCGCCGAACCGCTGCCCCTCCTCCTCGGTGAACGAGACGACCTCGACCGGGCGGGCCGGTTCGACGTCGGCGTCCTGGAGGGTCCGGACGGCCTCCAGCGCGGCGTAGACGCCGAGCGGGCCGTCGAAGATGCCGCCCTCGGGGACGGAGTCGAGGTGGCTCCCGCTCGCCACCGGCGCGGCGTCGGGGTCGGCGCTCGCGGGACACCACCGCCCGACGACGTTGCCCACCTCGTCGACGCGGACGGTCAGGCCGGCGTCGCGCAACCGTTCACAGAGGAACTCCCGCGCCCGCCGGTCCGCCTCGGTTCCCGTCAGTACCGTCCGCCCGCGACCCGTCTCCGCCGGAACGGCCCCGAACTCGGCGTTCGCCTCGAGGTCGCTCCTGAGTCGCTGCTGGTTGACGTCCATGGTCGATAGTGGCCGAGTCGTGGCTCTCCCTATTTCACTGTTTACCAACGTGCGGGATTCCTGGCGTGTTCGTCCCCGTCGGTGACGACCACGAGCGTTCCGGGCGCGCCGACCGACCGTGTACGGACCCCAATGAACACAACATTTATGACTGATTGGCGGAACTGGAGCCGTGTATGCAAGACCCTAGCAAGGGGGACGACTCCCCGAACAGCGACGCAGTTCCGCTCGGCCGCAGGGCGGGTCGCCGCGCCTTCCTCAGCGCGGTCGGCGTGACCGGCGCGACGGCGCTCGCCGGCTGTTCCGGCGGGAACGGCGGTAATGGCGGAAACGGTGGAGATGGTGGGAACGGCGGCAACGGCGGGTCGGGGGACACCGACACCCCGGCGATGGGCAACGCCCAGGTCGGCGGGACCCTCCAGTGGGGCGGCGCGGTCCCGGTCCAGGGGCTCGACCCGCACGTCGACACCTCGGCCGCGTCCAAGCGCGTCCTCGAGAACATCTACGAGGAGCTGGTGATGCTCCAGGACGACTACTCGATCGAGCCGCACCTCGCGAAGACGCTCGAACAGTCCGAGGACAACACGCTCCTGTCGATGGAGCTCCGCGAGGACGTCACGTTCCACGACGGCTCCGAGATGACCTCCGAGGACGTGCTCGCCACCTACGAGCGCGTGCAGAACGGCGACTTCCTCGCCACGGGTTTCTTCGAGTACGTCGAGGAGCTCCGGGCGCCGGACGACTACACGTTCGAGATCCAGCTCACCCAGCCGTTCGCGCCGTTCATCGCCAAGATGGCGACGGCGGAACTCGCCATCATGCCGGCCGAGAACACGTCGAAGGACATGGTGGAGGAACCGATCGGCACGGGCCCCTACCAGTTCGAGAGCCGCGAGATCGAGACGTCGTTCACGATGACGCGCTACGAGGACTACTGGGGCGCCAGCGACGAGGACGGCCCGTTCATCGACACGATCGTCAAGAGCGAGGTCCCCGACCCGAGCGTCCGCCTCCAGTCGTTCACGGCGGGCGAGTACGACTTCATCAACGGCATCGCCCCGAAGGACGCCTCGCGGGTGCAGCAGGACTCCAGCGTCCGGTTCGAGACGCAGTTCCCCAAGTCGCTCGTCTACATGGGGCTGAACTGCGACCAGGCTCCGTTCGACAACAAGGATGCACGACTGGCGCTCGATTTCGCGATCGACAAGGAGCAGGTGGCGGAGGCGGCGCTGTACGGCACCGGCCGGACGACCGCGTCGCCGGCCGCGCCCGATAGCCCGTACGTCCACCCGGACATCGGACCCCGACCGCGCGACCTCGACAAGGCCCAGGAGCACCTCGACGCCGCCGGCCTGTCGGACGGCTACTCGGCGACGTTCAAGATCCCGCAGTCGTACCCGACGCAGGTGCAGGGCGCCGAGGTCATCGCCGACCACGCCTCGGAGGTCGGCATCGAGCTCGACATCCAGCAGATCACCTGGAGCTCGTGGCTCTCGGACGTGTACACGAACCGCGACTTCCAGGCGACGACGAGTTCGTACCTCGCGCTCTGGTACCCCGACGTGTCGTTCTACAAGTTCCTCCACCCGGACGGGGCGTTCTTCTTCACCGGCTGGACGAACGACGAGTACAACTCGCTGGTCGAGGAGGCCCGCTCCATCTACGACGAGAACGAGCGGGCGGACCGCTACCACCGGGCGACCGAGATCCTCCACGAGGAGCGGGCGGGCCACCTGCTGCTCTGGTGGCAGCCGAGCCTCTACGCGGCCCAGTCCGCGTACAAGGGGGAGATGGGCGCCCCCGACGGCTCCACGCTACAGTTCCGTGACAACTGGCTCGACCGCTAACTCCCCCGAGTAATGTCGATGTACAACTACGTGTTCCGCCGCGCGGGGTTCATGGCCGTGACGCTGCTGTTCGTCACGCTCATCGCCTTCGCCGTCACCGCCGTCCTGCCGGGCGACGTCGCGCTGCTCATCCTCGGCCCCAACGCGAACGAGTCGTCGCTCGAGGCGCTCCGCGCCCAGCTGGGGCTGAACCAGCCGCTGCACGTCCAGTACATCAGCTGGGTCGCCGGGCTGCTCCAGGGGGACATGGGCACCTCGCTGCGCTTCGGCGAGCCGGTCGCCGCGCTCATCGCCGAGCGCCTGCCACGCTCGCTGCTGCTCGCGGTCTCCGCGACGCTCGTCGCGGTCGCGCTCTCGATCCCCCTCGGCGTGTACGCCGCGATCAACCGGGACGACGCGCCCGACGTGGCGGCGTCGATGTTCGCGTTCGTCGGCATCTCGATGCCCATCTTCCTGTGGGGGCTCGTGTTCATCCTCGTGTTCGCGGTCTGGTTCGACGTCCTCCCGACCGGCGGCTACGTCGCGCCGAGCGAGGACCCGATCGGGACGCTGACCCACCTCGTGCTCCCGGCGGGCGCGATGGGGTTCGCGCTCACCGCCTACATCATGCGGATGACCCGGTCGTCGATGCTCGAGGTGCTGAGCGAGGAGTACATCAACCTCGCCCGCGCCAAGGGGATGAGCCAGCGGGTCGTCGTGCTCCGGCACGCGCTCAAGAACGCCGTCATCCCGGTCATCACGGTCATCGCGTTCCAGTTCAGCTACGCCTTCGGCGGGGTCGTCGTCCTCGAGGAGGTGTTCTTCTGGCCCGGCATCGGCCGGCTGACGCTCACGGCCATCCAGAGCCGGGACATCCCCCTCATCCAGGGGTGCATCATCGTCGTCGCACTGATATACATGTTCTCGAACTTCGCAGCCGACCTGTTGTACGCCTACTTCGACCCGCGCATCCGCTACGGGGGTGAGGAGTGATGGCGGCCGAACGGGAGGACGCGACCCGCGAAGGGGTCGGGATCAGCGGGGCGCAGCGCGAGCGCCTCGCCCGGTTCGCCCGTCGGTTCCGGCGGAACACGAAGGCGATGCTCGGGCTGACGATCGTCGTCTCGCTCGTGTTCGTCGCCATCTTCGCGCGGCCGATCGTCGTCGAGGGCTTCACGGTGCAGCCGTTCTCGCTGGCGCCGCACCCGGTCGCGGAGACGAACATCCCGGACCGCACGCAGGCGCCGTCGCTCGCCCACCCGTTCGGCACCGACGACCTCGGCCGCGACGTGTTCAGCCGGGTCGTCGTGGGGAGCCGCATCTCGCTGAAGGTCGGCTTCGGCGCCATCTCGGTGGCGCTCGCCGTCGGGGCGACCATCGGCGTCGTCGCGGGCTACGTCGGCGGGCTGACCGACGAGCTCCTGATGCGATTGATGGATGCCGCGATGGCGTTCCCGCCGGTGCTGCTCGCGCTCACCCTGCTGGTCGTGCTGGGACCGGAGCTCAACAACGTGATCATCGCGCTGGCGTTCGTCTACACGCCGTTCATCGCCCGCGTCTCCCGGAGCGCGGCGCTCGCCGAGCGCAACGAGGCCTACGTCGAGGCGGCCGTCGCCCGGGGGGAGTCCGGCCCCCGCATCGTGTTCGGCGAGGTGTTCCCGAACTGCACCGCGCCGATGCTCGTCCAGGGGTCGCTCAACGTGTCGTTCGCCATCCTGGCGGAGGCGAGCCTCTCGTTCCTGGGGCTCGGCGCCCAGCCCCCGCGCCCGTCGTGGGGACTGATGATCAACACCGGTCGCGGGTTCATGGAGACCGCGCCGTGGATGCTGCTGTTCCCGGCGCTCGCCATCGGCATCGCCGTCATCGGCTTCAACATGCTCGGGGACGGGCTCCGCGACGTGCTCGACCCCAAGGTGGAGGCGATCGAATGAACGGAACCGACCCCGTCGGCCCCGCCGGCCGCGACGGTCGACGGACCGACGTCGCGGGGACCGACGCCGCGGGGACCGACGCCGCGGTGAACGGGGACGACGCGGCCGACGGGCCGCTGCTCGACGTGCGCGACCTCCGCACGGAGTTCCGCACCGAGTCCGGCTCGGTCGTCGCCACGAACGACGTGTCGTTCATCCTCGACCGCGGGGAGACGATGGGCCTGGTCGGCGAGTCCGGCGCCGGCAAGTCCGTCACCGCCCGGTCGATCATGCGGCTCATCGACGCGCCGGGCGAGATCACCGGCGGCGAGGTCGTCTTCGACGGCGAGGACCTCCTCGCGAAGTCCGAACGCGGGATGCGCGACGTCCGAGGGAACCGGATCGCGATGATCCCCCAGGACCCCATGTCGTCGCTCAACCCGGTGATGACCGTCGGCGAGCAGATCGCCGAGACCGTCCGCCGGCACCAGGGCGTCTCGAAGCGGACGGCCCGCGAGCAGGCCGTCGAGGCGATGGACCGGGTGGGCATCCCGGACGCCGCCGAGCGCGTCGACGACTACCCGCACGAGTTCTCCGGCGGGATGCGCCAGCGCGTCCTCGTCGCCATCGGCTTCTCCTGCGAACCCGACCTGATCATCGCGGACGAGCCGACGACCGCGCTCGACGTGACGACGCAGGCGACGATCCTCGACCTGCTCAACGACCTGCAGGAGCGCGAGGGGACGGCGGTGCTGATGATCACGCACAACCTCGGCGTCGTCGCGGAGACGTGCGACCACGTCGGCGTGATGTACGCCGGCAACCTCGTCGAGACGGCGCCGCTCGTGGAGCTGTTCGACCGGCCGCGGCACCCGTACACCCGGGGGCTCATCGACTCCATCCCTGAGGTCGAGGCCGCCTACGACGAGCTCCCGACGCTCGACGGCTCGATGCCCGACCTCGCCGATCTGCCGTCGGGCTGCAACTTCGCCCCACGGTGTCCCCACGCCACGGAGGACTGCCGCGAGGGCGGCGACCCGCCGCTGGACCGGATCGGCGACTCGCCGTCGCGGGCCGCCTGCATCCACGCCGAGGAGCTCGACCTCTCCGAGAGCGCGACCCCCGAATCGGGCGGCGGCCGGGCCGCCGTCGACCGGAGCGGGGAGCCGCTGTTCGAGGTGCGGAACCTGAAGAAGCACTTCCCGGCCGGCGACGGCGCGTTCGGCAACCTCCACTTCGCCCGGGGGGACGGCGTGCTGCCGAGGGTCGAGCGTCGGTACGTGAAGGCCGTCGACGGCATCAGCTTCGACGTGTACCCCGGCGAGACGGTCGGGCTCGTCGGCGAGTCGGGCTGCGGGAAGTCGACCGTCGCGCGGACCGCCCTGCGGCTCCTCGAACCGACGGACGGCGAGGTGTACTTCGAGGGACAGCCGCTCCACGAGCTCGATTCCTCGGAGGTCCGGAGCCTCCGCCGCGAGATGCAGATGATCTTCCAGGACCCGGGGAGCTCGCTGAACCCGCGCAAGACCGTCGGCCGCATCGTCGGCCGCGCGATGGAGAAACACGGCATCGCGACGGGCGGGGAGAAGCGCCGCCGCGTCGGGGAACTGCTCGAACGCGTCGGGCTCTCGGCCGAGGCCGCGTCGAAGTACCCCCACGAGTTCTCGGGCGGCCAGCAGCAGCGGGTCGCCATCGCCCACGCGCTGGCGGTCGAGCCGAAGCTCATCGTCTGCGACGAGCCGGTGTCCGCGCTGGACGTCTCGGTGCAGGCGCAGATCCTCAACCTCCTGAACGACATCCAGGCGGAGCGGGGGCTGGCGTACCTGTTCATCTCGCACAACATCGGCGTCGTCCGGCACGCCTGCGACCGCGTCGCCGTGATGTACCTGGGGAGGATCGCCGAGTTCGGCACGGTCGACCAGGTGTTCTCGGCGCCGTTCCACCCGTACACCGAGAGCCTGCTGTCGGCGGTGCCGACCGCCGACCCGCACCGGCGGGCCGACCGCATCCTGCTCGAGGGGACCGTCCCCTCGCCTATCGACCCGCCGTCGGGCTGTCCGTTCCGGACGCGCTGCCCGAAGAAGATCGGCGAGGTCTGCGAGACGGACGTCCCCGCGCTGGAGGACGTGGGCGACGGCCACCACATCTCCTGTCACCTCTCGGTCGAGGAGATGAGCGGGCGCGAGTCCTTCGTCCGGACGGAACCGACGGACGCGGGCGTGGCGGATTCGGACTGAGGACCGCCTCGGAACCGATTTTTCGCCCAGTCGGATCGAGTCGTCTCAGTACTTCACGCCGAAGTCGAGGAGCTCCGGCGGGTACTCGCCGTCGAACGCATCGTCGGTCTCCGCGCGGATGCGTTCCCGCGCGGTCCGCGCCTCCTCCAGCACCGCCCGCAGGTCGGCCACGGGCGTCTCCGAGCAGTCGACGCGGAGGTTGTGATACAGCGTCGGCTCCGGGGCCCAGACGAGCAGCGCGGCGCTCAGTTCGCCCCGGTCGTCGCCACCGGCCGCCTCGCCGGCCTCCAGCGCGGCCACGAGGCGCTCGGCCACGTCGCCCCCGCCGGCCTCGTACGCGGCGGCGGTCTCCTCCAGCACCTCGGGGCCGGCGAGCATGTTCCCGGCCACGGTGTAGTCGTCGCCGACGCGGCTCCCGCACCAGTCGACGCACTCGTCGCCGGTGAACGTGAACTCGCTCCCCGTCCCGACGCCGTGGACCTGGCGGTAGGCGGCGTGCTCGTCGGCCGCCAGCAGGTCGGACAGCGCGTCGTCGACGCGCTCGCCGGCGTCGGCGCGGGCGACCGCGTCGCGGCCGTGTTCGGTCCGCGTATACGACTGGGTGAGCACGGCCGCGTTCCGGCTCACGTACGGGCACGTCGCCCCCACGGCGACCGTGCCGGTGGTAACCGCCGCGCCGAATGCGTCGGCTTCGCGGTCCCGCACTGCGATCGAGAACGTCCCGGGTCTGTGTCGCATGCGAATCGGTAGTCGGTCGTCGGCGGCGGGGCGTAAATACTCACGCGTTCCGTCGGCGACGACGCTCCCGAGAGAGCGTCCTTCGGGGTGGCCGTGGAGGACGCCGAGCCGATCCTCGATAGATCATACGGATAAACGATACGATAGGAGAAATATACTTGAAGTAGTAGCTTCGGGGCCAGCGAGTCGTATTTTGGCTCCGAACGCCGGATATGGCCTATTGAGGTTTAGAGCGCGTTTATGGCGTTGATCGAGTTTCTCAGTTGTTCCCGCTCCCTTCATCGGAGCAACTGACGAGGAATCCTCAAGAGTTGTCGTAAAGGGCGTTTTAGAATCGATATTCGATTCCCCCACGCTCAGATGGCTTCGTGATGGAACTAGAGTAATATAGAATATATATCTATTACTCTATTCTGTTAATTCCCCGCCCCGTTACTGCCAGCCTGGATCAGTTTCCGTCGAAGGAGATCAGCGCCGCGCTCGCCCGGTAGAGCGCGACGTCCACGACCCCGAACAGGAGGCCGACGACCAGGCCGACGACGCTCCCCGCTGCCGCGCCGAGCAGGAGCAGGAAGACGAACACCGGGACGTCGACCATGCCGTCGAGCACGTTCGCGGCCGCGATCGCGACCGCGATGCCCACGACGAAGCCCATGCCGACCAGCGCGCCGCCGACCATCCCGCGGACGAGGAGCCGCCCGGTCTCGCCCCTCCGACACCGCTCGAGTCCGCCTTCGGCGAACACCCACCGGGTCGACAGCCAGAGGAGCAGCCAGAGGTAGCCGAACAGGAGGAGGCCGTAGGTCGTCCCGAGTTCGGGGAGCGTGTCGGTCAGCGCGCCGCTCGCGTGACCCAGGATGACGAGCGGGAGGGAGAAGGCGACGAGGTTGAACGTCGCGACCAGCCAGACCTCAGCGTCGTCGGCCATCGTCGCCGCGTGGGCGGCTTCCGGGTCAGTGGTGACGGAATCGGTCGCCTCGACGGCGGCCGCGTCGGCCACGTCGTCCCCGGCGTCAGCCATGCGCGAGCACCTCCGCGAGCACGACGACGACGAGTAGCGACCAGGTAGTTACCAGATAGAGACGTTCGAGGACAGGTTCGTAACCGACTGGAGTCGCGCCATCGTCGGATGAGGCGTCGCCGCGAGCGTACCCCCTGCCGTCGGGGAGCCGCAGAACCGCGCTCGTCCGGACGAACGACCCCAGTACGACGACGAGCACGACGAGCAGTTTCACCGTCAGGAAGCCACCCCAGCGCGTCCCCGGGCCGGGCGCGCCGAGGGCGCCGATGTTCCCGACGCCGGTCGCCAGCAGCAGGCCGAGGACGGCCCAGAAGGCGCACTCGACCCGGCGCAACCCCGCGACGCCGGGGCGACTGTTCGTTCGGAGGGCGTACCACGCGCCCGCGCTGACGCCGACGAGCGCGACCATCGAGAGCAGGTGGACCGTCCTGACGGCGAGGTGGAGGGAGGATGCCATCGACGTCTGTTCTCGGCGCGATGACAAATAACGGGGTGGTCCGCTGGAGCCCGGCGGCGGCTGTCCGACGGGACGTGGACGGCGTGATTCCGCCGCCGAACTGTCGTCGGGGCGCCGGCTACTCGGCGTCGACGTACGGCAGGCCGACCCACTCGGGACCCCGGCCGATCCACTGGTGGTCGGTCGCGCCGCCGATCTCGTCGGCGGTCCACTCGATCGGCTCCCAGTCCGGCTCGAAGTTGAGGTAGCCCGGGCCGGCGAACAGCTCCACCCGGATCCCGCTCGCCGGGTCGGACACGTACAGGAAGTCGGCCTGGGTGATGGCGTGCCGGCCGGGGCCGCCGTCCGGCGCGATGCCGTGCTCGGCGAGGACGTCGGCCGCGTCCCAGAGGTCGTCGAAGTCGTCGACGTGGTAGGAGACGTGGTGGAACAACGGGTCGGTCCCGGCCGTCTCACGGTGGATGGCGATGTCGTGCGGCAGCGCGGTCACCGCCATCCACCAGCCCCAGAGTTCGCCGTCGTCGCCGCGGTAGCGTTCCCGGGTCTCGAACCCGAGGACGTCCCCCAGCCACGCGGCGTGGTCGGGCGACACCGCGTCCTGCAGGTGGACGTGGTCGATGCGCCGGGGGGCGATGCGGTTGGCGCCCGCCTCGCTGTACAGCCGGTTGTGGAGCTTCGACCGCTGGTCGGCCGGCGCGTCGGGCTTCTCGACGTCGTAGTAGAACTCGTACGGGTGGCCGAACTTCTCGACCCGGATCGCCTCGCCCTGGCCGCGCTCCTCGCCGGCCGCGACGCGGGTCACCTCGGTCCCCTCGGCCTCGAACGTGCCCGCCAGTTCCTCCAGCGCCGCCGCGTCGCGCGTCCGGAACGCGACGTGGTCGACGCCGGCCCGGTCGGCCTCCGCCAGGCTGAGGGTGTGGTGCTCCCAGTCGCGCATCCCGCGGAGGTACGCCACCCCGTCGACGCGCTCGGTCACGTTGAACCCGAGCACGTCCCGGAAGAACCAGAGCGACTCCTCCAGGTCGGGCGTGGACGCCGCGACGTGTCCGAGTTTGGCGATGGGGGAGCTCACCGTCCGCCACCCCGACCGCTCGTCCGCGTCGACTGCTGCCCGAGCACCTGCCGTCCAACTACCCGCCGTCCGACTCCCTGCCGCCACAGTCGGGGACCGTCCGCGCCGGCCGTCTCGCTCTCTCGGCTCATGTGGTCTCTCGTCGTCGTGGTGGTCGTCGGTCCTTGTTAATTGGTATCATCTTTCCGCCGGGAGCCGATTCCGGTCCCGTCGGGTTGGGAGGTGGAACGCGCGACCGACGGGGGTCAGTCGACGAGGTCCGCGAGGTTGCCGCCGAGTACCTGCTCGCGCGCCCCGTCGTCCAAGTCCATTTCGTCGACGGCCAGCAGCCCCGACTCGGTCCACTCGCGCCCCCGCCCCGGCCCGAACGGGTAGTCGGTGCCGAACACCAGCCTGTCGTCGCCGAAGAAGCCGTGGGCGCAGTCGTGGGCGACCGTGGAGCCGCTGACGGCCGTGTCGGCGTAGAACTCCCGGAAGTGGTCGCTCACCGGCTCCGAGAGGTCCGGCAGGTCCGTGTCCGCGTAGTTCTCGGGGTACTCCCGCCTCGTGCGGACGAACGAGTCGATGCGCCCGCCGTAGAACGGCACCATCCCGCCGCCGTGGTGGGCGAGCAGGTCGAAGTCGTACTGCTCGGTGACGCCGCCGAACACGAGCCGCGAGAGCGCGAGCGTCGTGTCGAACGGCCAGCCGAACAGCCGGTGCTCCATGTACTCGCTCGCCCAGTCGTACCACTCGTGGAGCTGCGGGTGCATCCACAGCGGCGCGTCGTGGCGCTCGGCGCGCTCGAACAGCGGGTGGAACTTCGGCCGGTCGATGGGCTCGCCGTCGACGTTGGAGAACATCTGGATGCCGGCCATGTCGAGGTCATCGATGCACCGGTCGAACTCCCGCATGAACTCGTCGTTCACCATCGGCACCGTGCCGACGGGGATGAACCGGTCGGGGTGGTCGTCGACGATCCGGCGGACCTCGTCGTTCGCCAGCCTCGTCAGCTCCAGCGCCGTCTGGTCGTCCATCCCGCGCCAGAGCGGCGGGAGCGCGAGCGTGAGCACCTGCCTGTCGACGCCGTACTCGTCCATGTCGGCGAGCCGGCGGTCCAGGTCCCAGAGGAACGACGGGTCGCCGGTCAACCCCTGGAAGTCGTACTCCTCGACGAGCGTGTCGTAGAACTCCTCGGTCAGGACGTGCGTGTACGCGTCGATGGTTTCCGGCATGTGTGGTGGTGTGGGTGTCGAGTGCGGGATTCGTGGCGTGCGTGGTTTGCGGGGGGAAGGTAGTCGGCCTGACGACGAAATCGGCGGTGGACCGTCCTCCGCGTCGGCTACAGGTTCGACCGGGCGTCGCCGCCGTCGACCATCACCGCCTCGCCGTTGATGAACGACGAGCGCTCCGAGGAGAGGAACGCGACGATGTCGCCGAACTCGTCGGTCGGGCCGAGCCGGCCCTGCGGGATCCCCTCGGTCCAGGCGTCGTACCCCTCGTCGTAGTCCTCGTGCTGGCCCTGGTCGACGGACGTCTGGATGAGGTACTCCATCCGGTCGGTCTCGTGGGCGCCCGGCATCACGGCGTTACAGCGGATCTCCGGCGCCAGCTCCCGCGAGAGCGTCTTCTCCAGCCCGATGACGCTCATCCGGACGGAGTTCGAGAGCACGAGGCCATCGATGGCCTCCTTCACGCTGTGGGAGGTGGAGCAGACGACGGTCCCGCCGCCGTCGGCCCGGAGGTGGTCGACCGACTCGCGCACGAGCCTGACGACGCTCATCACGAGCAGGTCGTACGCGTCGTACCACTCCTCGTCGGTCGTCTCGAGGAACGGCTTGCTCGGCGGTCCGCCGGCGTTCGTGACGAGGTGGTCGAGCCCGCCGAACTCGTCGACGGCCCGCTCGACCAGCGCCTCGACGTCGTCGGCCTCGGTGAGGTCGCCCGGCTGGCCGACGACCTCGCCCGAGGCGTCCTCGCGGACGTCCGCGACCGCCGCGTCCAGTCGCTCCTCGTCGCGGCCGTTCATCACGACGTTCGCGCCCTCCTCGGCGAGCGCCGTCGCTGCCGCCTTCCCGAGCCCGCTGCTGGAGGCCGCGACGATCGCCGAGTTCCCCGAGATTCCCAGGTCCATACGGTGAGTGTCACGAGTTCGCTGGTAAACGGCTCACGTGACGGCAAAACTTTCCCCGGACCGGCGCACGGCGGCGGTGCGCCTCGTCCCGGTTCGACCGGGGGACGGCGGTCGAATCGGCGCCTCAGGCGGGGCTCGGCGCCTCGGTCTGGGAGACGTACGCGGCGATGTCGGTCGTGGTGACGATGCCGATGACGCCGTCCTCGTCGGAGACGATGGGGATGTGGTGGACGCCGTGGTCGAGCATCGCGTCGGCGACGTCGGTGACGACGTCCTGGGCCGTCGCGGTGACGACGTCCGTGGTCATGTACTCGGAGACGGGCGTCTCGTCCTTCGGGCGTCGCTCTGCGACGATGCGTACGAAGTCCGTCGAGGTGAGGATCCCCGCGAGGCCGCCGTCGTCATCGACGACGATGACCGATCCGATCCCGTGTTCGAGCATCGTCCCGGCCGCCTCCTCGACGAGCGTGTCGGGGGTGACCGTCCGGAGATCCGAGGACATGAGTCGCGCGACGAAAATATCGTCCATACCTCACTCTTCGTCGGTCCGATGATAAGGGTTGTCGTGAGCGCCGCGATAGCACGCGGAATACCAACGGTTGTCGAAAGGCACGACTCGTCATCGGGAGATAACTGACCGTCCGTTGTTGAGCTATCATTTTATACCATTATACGTCCCCCTGAAACGCATATTCGGTCCAACTCTTCCAGCAATTTGCCCACGATTAGGACGATTCAGGAATAGCTTTTTACCCAAAATTCTGCACGAAACGGACCGAAACGGCTGTCGTTTGGGCACGATCTCGCCCAGAAATCACCCGTTCACCCACGGACCATGGTACACGAGAAAGAGCAGTGGAAGGAGGAGTCGTACGGCGACGAGTTCCGGGAGCGGCTCGAGTCGTTCGCGGGGGGGATGGGAGTCGAGTCCGTCGGCCATCGAGGCGAGTAGGACCGCCCGGGCGGTCAGAACGATAGGTGGGAGGTCGAACTGGGCCCGCCGTCATCGTCACCGCCTCCGCCGTCCCCGTCCGGAGCGTCGTCGACGCCGCCCTCGTGGGCGAAGGTGTAGTCGTCGTCGACGAGGTACACCGTCCCGTCCTCCACGTCGACGTCGACGTCGACCAGCGTCGTGTCGGCCGCCTCGCCGTTGTCGCAGTACCCCGTACACGAGTCGAACATCGAGCCGTGCTTCGGGCAGATGACCTGTCCGCCGCGCATCGCGACGCCCCGCCCGCGGTCGAACCGCTGGGCCTCGTGCGTACAGCGGTTCACCCACGCCTCGACGCCGTCCCCGCAGGGGACGAGGATCACCTCCTCGTCGTCGCCGTACGCGTCCGTCGCCGTGAACAGCCAGGACCGCTCCTCGTGGACCTCCGCGACCGTCGCGAGTTCCCGTCGGCCAGCCATGCCGGTCGCTGACGCCCGTTCCACATATCAGTTTCCGGTTCCGACCGCCCGGGGTAACTGGTTTCTCGCCCCGCGAACCGACACCCACCGACCGTCACCGTGGTGCCGAGGCGTCTGCCGCGCCGGCGTACCGTTTACCAGTTACATCGACCACCGAAGACGTTATTATGTAACGGTCGGTCGATGTTCCCATGACGAAACATCGTCGCGAATTCCTCGCGGCGCTGGGCGCCACGGCCACCGTCGGCCTCGCCGGCTGTACGGGCGGCTCCGCCCTCGGCGACTCGAACGAGATGCCCGGGGTCGCCGGGGAGACGCTCACCCTGACCACGACCACCAGCACGTACGACACGGGGCTGCTCGACGAACTGAACGCGCCGTTCGAGGAGATGTACGGCGTCACCGTCGACTCGGTGGCGCAGGGGACCGGCGCGGCGCTGGAGACGGCACGAAACGGCGACTCGGACGTCGTGATGGTCCACGCGCGCTCGCTCGAGGACGAGTTCATGCGGGAGGGGTACGGCGTGAACCGCCGGGACATCATGTTCAACGACTTCGTCGTCGTCGGCCCCGAGGACGACCCGGTGGGGATCGGCGGCGTCGGCTCCGCGACCGAGGCGTTCTCGACAATCGCCGACCAGGGGGCGACGTTCGTCTCCCGGGGCGACAACTCGGGCACGCACACGAAGGAGCTGGCCATCTGGGGGGCGGCCGGTGTCGAGCCCAGCGGCGACTGGTACCGCGAAACGGGACAGGGCATGGGCGAGGTGCTCAACGTCGCCAACGAGTCCGGCGGCTACACGCTCTCCGACCGCGGGACGTACCTCTCCCAGCGCTCGGAGATCAGTCTCGTCATCCACGTCCAGGGGCCGATCGAGGGCGGGCCGGAGCTGCTCGCGAATCCCTACGGCATCCTCGCGGTGAACCCCGCCGCCCACGACAACGTCAACTACGACCTCGCGATGGCGTACATCGGCTACATCACGAGCCCCGAGGGTCAGCGGCGCATCGAGGAGTACACCGCGAACGGTGAGCAGCTGTTCTACCCGGAGGCGCTCTCGGAAGACCCCGACTTCCAGCAGTACGTACCGGAAGGCTGGAGTGGGAACTCCACGGACGGCTGACCGTGACCCCCGCGGCACTCGAATCGCTCCCGCTGCTGGTCGCGTTTCCGTTCGAGTCGGTGTACGTCAGGAGCATCATCGCCGTCTCGCTGTACGTGAGCCTGCTCGCGGTCCTGGCAAGCACGGTCGTCAGCGTCCCGGTCGCGCTGGTCGTCGGCTTCACCGACTTCCCGGGGAGGCGCTTCGCCACCTCGGTCATCAACACGGGGATGGGGTTCCCGAGCGTCGTCGTCGGGCTCGCGGTCCTCTTCCTCGTCTCCAACCAGGGCCCGCTCGGCGGGCTCGGGCTCGTGTTCACGAAGGAGGCGATGATCGCGTCCCAGTTCGTGCTGGCGACGCCCGCCATCACCGGCATCAGCCTCGCGGCGGTGACGAGCGTCGACCGGAGCGTCCGCGACGCCGCGTACTCCCTCGGCGGCACCCGGCTCGACGTGGCGCTCGTCACGGTGAAGGAGGCCCGGTACGGCATCGCGACCGCCGTGCTCGCCGGGTTCGGCCGGGCGATCAGCGAGGTCGGCTCGGTGCTGATCGTCGGCGGCAACATCGCCGGCGCGGACGGCGTCTCGAAGACCCGGACGCTGACGACCGCCATCCAGCTCGAGGCCCGACAGGGCCGCTACGAGACCGCGATGGTGCTCGGGGCCGTCCTGATCGTCATCGTGCTGCTCGTCAACGCGGTCGTCGTCCGCCTCGGCGACGGGGGGCGGTTCCGGTGACGCTCCGCGCCGACGGGGTCGGCCACGCCTTCGGGGACGAGCCGGTGTTCTCGAACGTCTCGCTCGCGGTCGACCCCGGCGAGGTGCTGGCGATCATCGGCCCGTCGGGCGCCGGGAAGACGACGCTCCTCCGGTTCCTCGGGCTGTTCGAGCGACCCGACGAGGGGAGCGTGGTGTTCGACGGCGCCGACGTCTGGGCGGTCCCCGAGGCGGACCGGCTCTCGCTCCGCCGGCGCGTCGGGATGGTGTTCCAGGACGCCGGCCTGTTCGAGGCCGACGTGGCCCGGAACGTGGAGTACGGCCTGCGCGTGCGCCGCCCCTGGGGCGAGCGCCTCCGGGACGAACTCGCCGGGCTCGTGGGGCGGAACGGGACGGCGGAGGCGGTCCGCGAGTCGCTCGAACTCGTCGGGCTCGCGGACAAGGCCGACCAGGACGCCGCGTCGCTCTCGGGCGGCGAGGCCCAGCGGGTCTCGTTCGCCAGGGCGCTCGCCTACGACCCCGACGTCCTGCTGCTCGACGAACCGACCTCGGACCTCGACCCGCGCAACACCGCGGTCATCGAGGAGGCGGTCCGCGCGGCCCGCGACCGTGGCATCGGCGTCGTCGTCGCGACCCACGACATGAACCAGGCGCGCCGGGTGGCCGACCGGGTCGCCGTCCTCCTCGACGGCGGCGTCGTCGAGGTCGGCCCCGTCGAGCGCGTGTTCGAGACCCCGGACGACGAGCGCACGCGGAAGTTCGTCGCCGGCGAACTGGTGTACTGAGCCGATCCGCGACGAAATATCACTTAGAGACTATGCTTTCTCAAATGCTATTTGAGCATCTTCAATCCTCCTCGATCTGACTCAATAGATGCGATAAAACTCTTCTAACGCTTACTCGGGACACTTTAGCATCTCCAGTCCGGCAGCTGCACTCGAATACTCGTAGCACTACTGGTCGGAGGATAGAAGGTCTACGGGTGCAAAGTTCGATAGTCCAGCGGATTCGGCTGCTCGTCCACTCGATATCAATCGATCTGTGACTCTATTGACTATATATCAGATAATCTCTATAGCTGGCTGGCCGGCTGACGGCCGTGTTGTTACCGGGCGTCGTCCGGCGGCAAACGCACGGCCCGGCCGACGGACGATCCCCGAGGTACGGGAGCAGCGGTCCGAGGACGTCCCCGGGAACGCCATCGACGGGGACCCCTCTACCCGGCCCGATCGACGGCCACCCAGCGACCCCGTCGACCGGCCAGTGCCCTGTCCGTCACGTCACCGTGCTCGCTCGGAGCGTTCTCGAATCCCTCGTTACTCCTCGGTCGTCGTCGTCGTCTCGTTCCCGTTCGGGGTGGTCTTGCCCGCGGGACCCTCCGTCTGGGGTCCGCCGGTTTCGGTTTCCGTGCCCGCCGGCGTGCCCGTCTCGGGCGGCGTCTCGCCCTCCTCGGGCGGGACGATGCGGAGCACGCGTCCCGTGTCGCCCTCGGGGACGCCTACCTGGCTCACGAGCACGTACAGTTCGCCGTCGGTGTCGCGGCCGAACATGCGGACGAAGAACGGGAACCCGTCGGCGAAGACGAGCTCCCGCATCTCCCAGAGCCGGTCGCGCGGCACGTCGCCCTGGCCGCCGCCTGCGTCCGTCCCCGTCGCCGTTCCGGTGGGGGTTCCCATCCCCGTCTCGGTGCCTGTGGGCGTCGACGTGGCCGTGCCGCCCTCGTCGAACCCCTCCGGCGGCGTCGCGGTGAGCACCCGTCCGTCGGGCGCCTCGCGCGACGGGTCGGACGTCCAGATACCGTAGACGTAGTCCCCGGTCAGCCCGGAGATGGTGTCCGCCTCGTAGCGGTGCCCGCCGACGATGGTGATGCCGACGCTCTGCCCCTGGTACTGGTGCGGGAACTCCACGATGGGGTCCTGGAGCTGCGAGCCGTCGTACGGCGCCTCGTCGGGTTCCGAGTCGGGACAGTCGGTGATGGCGCCGACCTGACTCGGGTTCTCCGTGCTGAAGCAGTGGGTGCCCTCCTTCACGTTCCACCCGTAGTTGCCGCCGCGCTCGACGATGTCGGCCTCCTCCCAGAGGTCCTGGCCCGCGTCGGCGACGAAGAAGTTGCCCTGGCTGTCGAAGGAGACGCCGTACGGGTTGCGGAAGCCGTACGCGTAGATCTCGTCGATGCCGGGGTTGTCCTCGCCCGCGAACGGGTTGTCCTCGGGGATGCCGTAGTTCCCCTGGGGGCCGGCGCCCGAGCCCTCCACGTCGATGCGGAGCACGTCGCCCAGCATGTTTTGGGTGACGTCCTGACCGTTGCCGCCCGCGTTCCGACCGTACCAGTCGTCGACGTGGCCGTACATGTCGTCGTTCGCGCCGCCCCCGTCGCCCATCGGGACGTAGAGGTAGTCGTCCGGCCCGAACGCGATGGCCCCGGCGTCGTGGTTGTACTGCGGCGAGGGGATGGCGAGGAGTACCGCCTCGCTGTTCGGGTCGGCGCCGCTCAGGTCGTCGGACGCCTGGAACTCGGAGACCATCTCGATGTGGTCCCAGCCCCGGTCCTGGAGCTCCTGGGTCGGCGGCGCGCTGTAGTGGAGGTAGAAGCGACCGTTCTCCTGGAACTCCGGGTGGAACTCGACGCCCAGCAGGCCCCGCTCGTCGTACGACTGGCCCTGGGTCGCGTACGACCCGTAGAACGTCCCGAGTTCGACCATGCGGTCGCTCACGTCGACGAACGGCTCGTCCTGACGGCCGCCATCGGGCGTGACGACCCAGAGCTCGCCGGTCTGGTCGGCGACGAAGTAGCGATCCTGGTCCTCGTCGGCCACCGCGAAGTCAGTCGGCGCCGTCATCCCCTCGGCGACGGTCTGGAACCCGACCTCGGTGCCCTGCGCGAAGAAGCCGTCCTCCTGCATGCCCGCCATCGTACCGGTCCCTCCGCCCCCCACCTGGATGTCCCCGACCATGGTGTTCGGGTGGACGGTGCAGATGTACTGGGCCATCTCCTCGGACGCCGTGAACGTCACCGTCTGGGTGGCGCCCTGCTCGCTCAGGAGCTCCGAGTCGACGATGGTGTTGCCGTCGGCGTCCTGGATGTCGAAGTCGTGCGGCTGGCCGTCACCGTTCGTCCAGGTGACCTCGTACTCCTGGCCGGGCTGGAACTGGAACGTCGGGTTCGTGATGGTTCCCTCGGTGGGGGTGGTATCCCCCGCGATATAGGGCGCGTTGGGGTCGCCCTCGTACTGCCAGCCGGGGGTCACGCCCACCAGCTGGATGGTCGTGGCCTGCTCCTGGGCGAAGCCCGCCCCCGCGAACCCGGCCCCGATGCCGGTCGCGGCCGCGGCGCCGAGCACGCTCCGGCGCGAGGTCCGCCACCGCGACGTCGACTCGTCCCGCTCGGCGTCCGGGTCGTCCGGTACTGGCTGCTCGTCGGGTGTACTGTCGTTGGTCATCGGCAGGCCGTTCGGACCACGTCGGCGTCAAAAAAGGCCGGCGTTAGTTCGGACGCCCCCGACCTGACTAACGCCGGCTTTCGGACGCGTCGTGGCGTGAAACGCGCCCCTACGTTCCGACGGGGTGGCGTCGAACTCCCGTAACCGGGGGCCCCGCCGTCGAATCCGGTTCGCCGCACCTACCGCCGATAGCTCGAGAGTAGCTCCTGGCCACGCCCGCTCACTCCGACGAAGGGCCGGTTTCGTCCGATTAGCGCCCGAGACGCGTCTCACGCGCGTATCGCTATCGGGGCGTGCCGAGCCGCGATGCGCGTGCGCGAGAACGTCGGCGAACGCCCGTGAGTGCCCCCGTTCGGGGCGGCGGACGAACACGAAACGCGCGAGGGAGGGGACGTCGGCCCCTCGGCAATCCGCCAGAAAACGGGGAGTAGATGGGGCGATTACCGGCAAATACAACCCGGACTCACTTGCACGGATGGTCGAAAGAACCGGTGCATGGACCGTCGCGCGTTCCTTCGAGCCGCCAGTATCGCCGGAGCCGGCCTCGCGGGCCTCGCCGGCTGTTCCTCCCCCCAGGAGGGTGTCGAGGGGGGAGCGGACGGGGGCCAGCCGGGAATCGGCACCGCCACGGACACCGAGACCAGCACCGAGACGGAGGCAGGGGCCGAAACCGGGACGGCACAGACCGGCACCGACGGCGGCGGTGGCGGAACTGGGACCGGCGACGGCGGTGGTGGCGGTGGTGGTAATGGTGGCGGTGGGGGAGGAAACGGCGGCGGAGCGTCCGCCTACGAGTTCCTCGGCCGCGTCGAGGCCTGGATCGGTCAGTCGCCGGCCGCGATCGAGGGCCAGGAGAACCCGACGCTCCAGCTCCAGGCGGGCCAGGAGTACGAGGTCACCTGGATCAACGACGACGGCGTCCCGCACGACTTCACCATCCAGGACGCCGACGGCAACAACCTCCAGCAGACCGAACTGCTCTCCGAGGAGGGGGCGTCCGCGACGCTCACCTTCACCGCGTCGGAGGAGATGGCCCAGTACATCTGCACCGTCCACCCGAACACCATGGTCGGTACCCTCGAAGTCAGCGCCTGAACGTGGACCCCGGGTGACCGGTTCGGGGCGTCGTTCCGTCGAAGCGGGACGCGCCAGGAGGGGTGTCCGGGGTTCTACGAGTCCGAGGTGTTCCCGTCGCTCACGTACTCGGGGTCGACGGTCGGGAAAAACGGAACGCCGAACCGACGGCGCGTCGAGTCGATACCGGCTCGCGGCCGACTACAGGTCCGTGCGGAGGCGGACCTCGTCGTCCGTGACCCGTTCCACCGTTTCCTCCTGAAGCGGGTAGGCGTCCTCCTCGTCGGAGGCGTCGGCCCACCCGAGCTTCGCCGCGACGGTCTCGACGATCCCCGGGTCGGGGTCGACGTACGCCGTGCCGTGGCGGATCTCGACGATCCGACCCACGGTGTCGTCGTTGTATACGACTTCCTTACCGACGTCGTCCTCGGTGACCGTATCGATCTCGTTGTTTACCATCGCGTTACCTCGTAGGGCCGATCCGGGGATAACCTCCGGGGCAGTATTTGCAAGCTACCGGGCCCGTTCACCCTACGTGGTGTGTTCCGCGACCACGGCTCGAAGTCGGTTCATGAGAACCAACTTCTCCGGGTCGTCGACCGCCACCGTCCCGGCACCGTACTCGCAGTCGACGACGTCGGCCTCCTCCAGCTTGGGGAGGTGACTGTGGAACAGTTTGAGCTTGACCTCGTCGGCACGGCCGGCGTCGGGGGCGGGGCCGCGGGCGCCCCGCTCCCCCTCGACGATCGCGTCGACGAGGTCGGCGATCGGGACGGGGGCGTCCGTCCCGAGCGCGTCGAGCAGGTATCGCCGCTGTGGGTGCCCCAGCAGGTCGAACACGTCGTCGACTTCCCCTGACTCCAGCTCGCGCAGTTGCTCCGGTGCACTGCCCGGCGTCGTTTCGGTGTGCGTCATACAGTAGGAGGTACGTTCGACCGAGTATATGCATGTAGCCTCAACACTTAGGTTCGAGTAACGCGCCCGGTCGCCGGGAAGGGATGTGAGAGCGTCTCAACCGACGAGGGGGACGCTCCGGCCCTCTGGGTCGTCGAGAATACCGATAGGGTACCGAATACGGTCGCAAACGAACCGGCTACTCGGATAGTGCCACCTCGCACAGGAGCTTCTCGAACACGGTCGCCTCGGCCTTCCGGAGGTGCTGGTGGAACGTCGGTGCGGTGACGCCGAGCGACTCCGCGACCTCCTCGCCCGTCGCCTCGCGCGGCCACTCGAAGAAGCCGGCGTAGTAGGCGGACTCGACGACCGAACGCTGGCGCTGGGTGAGTTCCGCGAGGACGGACTGCCTGAACCGCTTGGGCGTGGAGGACGGCTCGGGGACCTGCCGCTGCGAGACGAACTCGACGTCCGGGTGCACCTCGTGGACCGTCTCGACCACCCCGCGGACGTCGGTCCCGGGCGAGAGCTGGACGACGATCCGGTAGTCCCTGCTGTCGATGACGGACTCCTCGATCCGGTTCCCCTCGGCGGCCATGAGACAGTGCAACGGCGGCTCCGAGAGGCGCCGCTCGAACCGCACCAGCTCGTCCCCGGCGTCGTCGACGGCAACCTCGTCGACGTACTCGAGCCCGTCGGGCATCGCCCGGAGCGTCTCGACCATCCCCGGGGACGCCGTCCCGTACTCGAGGAACTTCCCGTCGCCGAGCGGAACCGCCCGTTCGAACCGGATGATCCCCTCGCCACCCGGCAGGCCGAGCGTGAGGAACGGGTCGCGGAGTCTGAACTCCACCTCGACGACCTCGTCGTTCGTCAGCGCGCGCTTCCGCTCGATGGCGGCGAAGGCGTGTCCGAGCAGGTCGCCGAGGTGGCCGACGATCTCCCGCTCCTCGTCGCCGAAGGCGCGGTCGCGCGCCGTGGCGACGTTCACCACGCCGTAGACGGTCCCCTCGTGACGGATCGGGACGGCCGCCGTGGCGCGAGAGCGATCCTCGTCAACCCCCTCCCGCCGGGCCGCGTCGCCCCGGTCGGCGTCGTCGCCCCGGACGACCTGCACCTCGCCGGTGCGGACCGCCCGCCCCGTCGGCTCGCTATCCGCCTCGCCGCCCGCACCCAGTTCGACGTCGTCGAGGGGCCCCTCGACGCCCGCCTCGGCGTGCACCTCCACGCGTTCGCGTCGGACGTCCACCGCGCCGATCCAGGCGGACTCGTAGGCGTCAGAGGCGGCCAGTCGCTCGGGGACGAGTCGCTCGATCTCCTCGCGGGTCGACAGCCCGATCGCGGACGCGGTGATGTCGCGGACGATCGCATTGAGGCTGTTGAGCGCGGCGAGATGGTCGCGCTCGGCCGCGAGCGCCCGGTCGGACCTGGATCGGTCGGCGACGTCGACGACGAGGCCGTCGATGGCGACCGGGTCGCCCGACGGTCCCCGGACCGTCCGCCCCAGTTCCCTGACCCGGGTCGTGCGCCCGTCCGCCGTCAGTATGCGGTACTCCACGTCGAACTCGTCCTCGAGGGACAACCCCGTGTGGACCGCCTCCCGGACGCGGTCCCGATCCGCCGGGTGGACGACGTCCTCCCGCCACTTGACCGCGCCGGACTCCAGCATCCCGGGGTCGTAGCCGGTGACGTCGACGCAGCCGTCGCCGACGAACGTGGGCGCGCCCTCTGGATCGCGGCACCGGTAGGCCAGCGCCGGCAGTTCCGAGAGGAGCGCCGACAGGTCGGGGGTCGCTGCGGCCTCGTCGTCGTCGTCGGCCGGTTCGCGGACGACCGCGACGGTCTTCCCGGGGGCAGACGGCCGGGCGGCGTCGAGGCGGAGTTCGCGCTGGAACCGCGTCCCGTCCTCGGCCTCGAACCGGACCTGGACGGCGTCGAATCGGACGCCGTCGGGGGCGTCGGGGGAGTCGTACCAGCCGAGCACGGCCGAGAGCCGCGAGTGGTCCTCCCTGGCGACGACCGTCGAGAGGGACTCGCCGAGCAGTTCCTCGCGCTCGTATCCGATGGGGGAGCGAAAGGCGTCGTTGAAGTCGACGAGCGCCCCCGTGGCGTCGAGCCGACAGACCCCCTCGTCGAGCAGCTCCAGGAGTGAATCGCGGTCGCCGGCCGGTCGCCCCCCCTCGTCCGAGCTGAGTGTCTGGCGCGCGTCTCGGTCGGACATTGTGGTTCCTCAAGACACGACACCGTACAATAAACTACTGGGTCGAACAGCAGGTAGAGCGACTGAAACGGCCGTACTTCCCAATTACGCCCCACTCCACCCCAACTTTAGTTCCGATCCGTACCACTTGGTTACAGGTACGGTGACCGTACCGACTGTGAACCCATTCACGGGGAGTGGTACGCGTCCCCTATGACCCATCAACGCCGTCGCTCGCGTCGACGCGGACGTCGGCCAGCCACCGGAGGAACTCAATCGCGCCGTCGGGGTCGCCGACGCGCAGCGAGGCGGCCGTCCGGTCGCGGTCGCCGACGAGGACGGCGATCCCCCTCCCCGGGAGTGCCCGGAACGCGTCCTCGTCGGTCACGTCGTCGCCGACGAACACCGGGAGGAAATCCGGGTAGTCCTCGCGGAGCCGACGGACCGCGCGGTCCTTGCCGCCGGGGACGTCGGGGCGGAGTTCGATCACCGACTTGCCGTACGTGAGCCGGAGGTCGTCGGCGGGTTCGCCGACGACCTCGACGGCCGTGCGGACCTCGTCGACGCGCTCGGGCGGCGTCCGGCGATAGTGGACGGTCGCGGTGACCCCCTTGTCCTCGACCAGGGTGCCCGGAACGTCCGCCAGCCGCTCCCGGAGGTCCGCGACGGCGCGTTCGATCGCCGGACGGAGCGACGCCGCCTTCGGGTCGACGGTCGACCCGTCGTCGTCGCCGAGTTCGAGGCCGTGGTTTCCGGCGTAGAGGACGTCGTCGATATCGGCACGCTCGCGGAGGTCGGCGAGCGAGCGGCCGCTCACCACCGCGACCTCGACGGTCGGGTCGTCGACGAGGCGCCGGAGCACCGGGCGGGCGCCGGGGTGGAGGGTCGCGTCCTCCGGGTCGTCGACGATGGGCGCGAGCGTCCCGTCGAAGTCGAGACAGAGCAGGATCCCCGGCGCGTCCGAGATCCGGTCGCGGAGTCGCGGCCACGGGTTGCGGAACCGCAGCGCCGGGGGGCCGTGTTCGATGTTCCTCGGCACGTCAGTGCCCCTCCAGACGCGTGGCGCGCACCTGTCCGGCCGTCTCCAGGACGTCGTCGAGCCAGGTCGGCAGGTCGGCCTCGTGGACCCGACGGCGCATCGTGCGCATCCGCGAGTGGCGTTCGCGTTCGTCCATCTCCAGCGCGCGCTCGATCGCGTCCGCGCCCGCGGCCGTGTCGTACGGGTCGAACTCGAGGGCACCGTCGGACAGTTCCTCGTAGGCGCCGGCGAGCGGGCTGAGCAGGAGGACGCCGTCGTCGTCCACCTGCGAGGCGACGTACTCCTTGGCGACGAGGTTCATCCCGTCGCGCAGCGGGCTGACGAGCGCCAGGTCGCTGAACCGGTAGATCCCGCACAGCGCGTCGTGGTCGTACATCTTCGTCGTGTAGACGATCGGCTGCCAGTCGTCGGTCCCGAAGCGCTCGTTCAGCCGATCGATCTCGTCCTCGATGCGGTCGCGGAGCCGCTGGTACGCGGGGACGCGCTCGCGGGTTCCACAGCCCTTCTGGACGTACGTGAGCTCGCCCCGGAGGGACGGGCGGGTCTCGAACAGGTGTTCCAGGATCTCCAGTCGCTGGGGGATCCCCTTCGTGTAGTCGAGGCGGTCGACGCCGAGCGCGAGCGTGACGTCCTCGCCGATGCCGTGCTCGTGGCGGAATCGGGCCTCGAACATCCCGTCCGCGTCCTCGCTCTTCTGCCGGATGTCGTCCGCGTCGACGCCGAGGGGGAACGAGCGGACGGTCGTGACGTGGTCCTCGTAGTGGACCTCGCCGGCCCCCCAGTCCACGGTCGCCTCCGGGAGGAACTCCTCGACGCACTCCATGAACAGCGTGCCGTAGCGCGGGAGGTGGAACCCGAGCAGGTCGTTGCCGAGAAGCCCGTCGAGCAGTTCCGTCCGCTGAGGGCAGATGCGGAACACGTCGGGGGCCGGCCACGGGATGTGGTAGAAGTGCATCAGGAACGCGTCGGGCTCGGCGGTCTTCACCATCCGGGGCGCGAGCGCGAAGTGGTAGTCCTGGAACCAGACGGTCCCCCCGCCCTGGGCGTGTTCGAGCACGCCGTCCGCGAACCGCTGGTTCACCTCCCGGTAGTGACGCCAGTGGTCCCCCTCGAATCGGACCCGGCATGTGTCGGTGTGGCACAGCGGCCACAGCGCCTGGTTCGCGTAGCCGTCGTAGTAGCCGCGAACCTCGTCCTCCGAGAGCCGGACCCGCTGGAGCGTGTACTCGGGGTTCTCGGGCGGCACGGCCACCTGGTCGTCCTCGTCGGCGACCGCGAAGTCCGCCTCACCGTCCCCCCACGCGACCCAGGTGCCGTCGAGCCGTTGCATCACCGGGTCAAGCCCGGCCGTCAGCCCCCCGACCGGGTTGTCGACGGCGATGCTCCGACCCCCGTCCCCGTCGCTCCCGTCGCCCTCGTAGTGGTGCCTGTAGGGCTGCCTGTTGGAGACGAGGACGAGGTTCTCGCCGACCCCGTGGGTCTCCTGCCGCTGTTCGGTGCCCGATGCGGATTCCGAGTTCGAGTTCATTGATCCTGTTCGTCTAGTACGGCCTCACGACCCTATGTCCATTGCTGGCATATTCACCCTCGCCACCCCCGCCGTCCCCCGACGCCGACTGGGAGTTACGGAGGCCCTCCACCGATCCCTTCGACTCGTGAGACGCCCTCGAACGGCGTCGTCCCGTCGTGGGCGGTGTCCCCGGGATCGATCGCACGGGGTCGTCGACGCCGGGACGCCCGCGGTAACAGTCCACGTTGGAAGGACGAGGATGAGGGCGGTCGCGAGCGGACCGTCCACCGCGGGACCGCCGCGACGCCGAGCGTCGTCCGGTGGATCGGTCGTCCCGACCGTCCGTCCACGCTGTGAGGGGTGATGAAGCCGGCGTCGATGGGGTCTGGTCGGATTCGCCGGTATCCCGAGTGGCCTCCCCGGTCGGCGTCCGTGGGACGCGTTCGTCGAGAACCCCCTTCGGGACTGGAGTGACGACCGGCCCGTGTTACCACCACGAACCCTGAAGAGGCCGAACCAGACCCGCTGTGTCCGGACCGACCGTTGCTACTCGTGCGTGCGACCGATCCTCGGTGTGGCGGCCCGTGCCAGCGCGTTGGCTTGCGAATGCAAGCCGAACTTGAGTGTGAGTTTATTTTCGCGCCCGTACGGTTAGTATATTTGTGTGGTCGACGACACGGCGTCCACACGTTCGTTCCCGCCCCCCGCGCCGCGAACGGTTTTATGGGCAGGGGCCGAGAACGGCCTCCCATGGAGTTCGTCCAACTCGACGTCGAACGCGACGGCGCGTCGGTCGCAAACGTCGTCTCGCGGTCGATTCAGGCCTCGTACGCGCTGAGCCCCGAGCAGATCGACGCCGTGGTCGAGGAGGAGTTCGGCGAGGACGCGCTGGCCGAGAAGGCCGACCGCGAGGAGGCCGTCCTGCTCGTCGCACGCGAGGAGGGCGCGGCCGGCGGCGGACCGGCGCAGGAGGAGGACGAGACCGGGGACGGGACGGAGATCGCGGAGGCGGGCGAGGGCGTCACCGTCCAGGGGTTCGCGGAGGGAACCGTCGACGAGGACGGCGCGACGATCAACTGGCTCCAGGTCGACCCCGAGGCCCGCGGTCAGGGGATCGGGACGGGGCTGTTCGAGGAACTCGTCGAGAAGTTCGAGGAGCGCGGGACCCAGAAGATCAGCTCGAACGTGCTCGCGGAGGACATGGAGGGCGGGACGTTCTGCGAGCAGTTCGGCTTCGTCCGCGTCGACGGCGTCGAGGTGGAGTTCGGCGACCAGACACTGGTCGCGGAGGTGTACGCCAACCCGAACGCCGTCGACACGGAGTCGAACGAGGCGTTCGACCCGCTCGAGGAGGGCGAGGACCCGCCGGAGCGGGCCGAGGCGCCCGACGGGACGGAGGTGTTCGTGAACCCGGACGACCCGATCTCCGGCACGATCGGCCCGTTCTTCGAGGTGTCCGAGTCGGCCGACCACGACGAGGTGTACGGCTACTTCTGCGGCGCCTGCCGGACGGTCACGACCGACGTCGACCAGCAGGATCGGGTCGTCTGCCCCGAGTGCGGCAATCGACACCGTCCCTCCGACTGGGACGACTCGTACCTCTGAAGCCAGCAGCCTGCCACTGCAGCCCGACGTTCTATCAGTGAGGAGGAAGTTGCATCGAGCGAGACACTCATGGCTCACGAGACCTCGCGGAGCAGGCGATCGTCCGCACTGTTCTCGAACCTCCAGCGGCTGACGGCCCTCGTCGGCGGCGCGGTCCTGACCCTCGTCGGCGTCGCGGGGTTCCTCGCGTCCGGCGATCAGCTCCTGGTGTTCGGCGTGAACCCGCTCCACAACGGCTTCCACCTGCTCACGGGCGTGTTCGGGCTCGGCGTCGGCCTTGTCGGCACCGCGTACGCCGACGAGTACAACCAGACCATGGCCGTGCTCTACAGCGCGCTCCTGCTGGGCTGGTTCGCCGCCCCGGACAGGATGGTGGAGCTGTTGAACTCGGGCGCCGCCGACGCGGGACTCCACGCGGCGCTCGCGATCGTGTTCGGCCTCGTCGGCTTCTTCGGGGCGATCGCCGGCTACGGGCGCACCTGAGCCGACGCGGGCGCTACTCGTCGAACCCCCCGCCCCCGGCCACGTCGACGCGGCCGCTGGTCACGACGTTCACCGCCACGCCGGTCAGCAGCATGAGGCCGGCCCCGTAGAGCCAGAGCAGGACGACGAGGACGGCGCCGATGGCGCCGTACACCTCGTACTGGTCGGCGAACCCGGTGTACAGCCGGAACCCGCCGGCGAGCGTCGCACAGCCGACCGCCGCGACGACGGCGCCGGGAACCACCTCGCGAACGGTGACGTCCGTATCCGGGAAGACGTAGTACATCGGGAGGAACGCGACGGCGAGGCCGACGATCAGCACGACGGGCGCGATCACGGTACCGAGGGGTCCGGTCGGGAACAGCGCGATGAGCGTGGCGACGCCGGCCGAGACGGCGAGCGCGACCACCAGGGCGACGAGCACGACGAGGCCGTCGCGGGCGCTGTCGACGATCCCCAGATCCTCCGTCGAGCCGTACAGCAGCGAGAACGCGGTGTCGAGCCCGCGGAACACCCGCAGCGCGCTCCAGAGGAGGATCAGCACGCTGATCAGCGAGGCGCCGGCCCGGCCCTCTGAACTGGAGAGCGCGTCGAGGAACAGCGACTGGGCGGTGGGTGTGAGGTAGACGTCCGCCCGCTCGAGCGCCTCGGCCACGATACCGGTGGCCCCGAGGATGCCGGCCAGCGCGACCGCCAGCGCGAGCAGCGGGGGAATCGACAGGAAGGCGGCGAACGCGATGCTCCCGGCGATGAACGACGCGTAGTTGTCCTGGAGCACCGAGACGACGGCCCGCCCCGTCGTCAGCGCCCGCGAGAACTCGGCGCTCGTCGGCACCCGCGAGAACATGCTCGGACGGACGGAGGCGACCGGGAAAAATCCCCGTCCCGGGCCGACCTCCGTCGGCTATCGGCGCGTCGGGTGGCCGGAGGGAGTCACTCCCCGGTGACGTCCTGTCGGTACTCGGCGATGTGTGTCGCCGCCGCCTCGACGTGCTCGTCGACCGTCCCGCCCTCGTCCGTCTCGGACTCCAGCCCGGCGAGCTTCTCGCGCAGTTCGTCGAGTCGGTCGGCGTGCGGACGGGAGTCCCGCGTCTTGTCCCCCTCGACGAGTTCGTCCCCCCCGACGATCTCGTCGAGTCCCTCCCGGACGGAGTGCAGTTGCTCCATCACGTGGCCCCCCGCGTGATCGGCGGCCAGGTCCAGCTCCCGCCGGGCGCGGTCCAGCCGCTCCCCCGTCCCCGTCTCCGACTCGGCCCCCGCGACCTCCGATCGGTCGTCAGCCATGGCCGGCCATTGGTGAAGCGACGCCAAAAGCGCACGGGCGGCGCGTTCCGGTCTCCGATTCCGGCCGCTCAGTTGTTCGAGCCGAACCACGTCCCCAGCGTCAGCCCGTAGACGAGGTGGCTGACGTGGAAGACGAACCGCTCGTCGGGGTCGAGGTCGAGGCCGAGGACACGCTCGAGGAGCACCGACACGCCGAACAGCGAGAGGACCACCCCGTAGACGGCCCCCAGAAGGGTCGCCCGGCGCTCGCGCGTCGCCTCGTCGCCCGAGAGGTGGGGGCCGATCAGCGCGCCGAAGACGCCGCCGGCGGCCGTCCCGTACAGGAGGTGGAGGAGGAGCCCGCGACCGACGTACTCCTCCGGTTCGCCGTCGCCGAGGAACCGAGCCCAGAACCACGCGGTCGGCGGCGGCGACCGCGAGATGGGGATCCGGAACGCGGACATGACGACCGTCGCGACGACCCCGCCGATCAGCCCGACGACGAGCGCGCGGGTCCGCGGCTCGTCGGCGTCGGTCGTCGGCCCGTCCTCGTCGTCGATGACCGACTCGGCGGTCGGTCGTCTCTCCGGGAACATGTGTTCGTTGACCTCGACGGGGGTTCGTGGGACGCGAGGAAAAGCCTTGGCCGCTCCTGCCGGATCGAGTCAGGGGGCGCGTAGTGGCGGTGCGACGCCGAAGGTGTCGGCCCGACGGACGATCCCGGGTAGTTGCGGGATAGTGCGGCCGAGGGCGAGCGGGGGCACCCGGAACCGACGACGAGTAGGCACTCGCTTCCGCGTCGACGGCGGACGAGGGTCCGTATCGACGGCGGAAGGGGGGATCCCTTCCGGATCGGTAGGCTGTTTCGACCGCCGTCCCGTCGTGCGCCTGGCGCAGGTTTATAGCGGACTATGTAGAACAACGGATGTCATCCAAGCCGGAGCTATCGGGCCGGGACCGCGGCCGTCCGCTCCGAGGAGGGTCGGGACGTGATATCATGGTAGCCATACTCTACACCTTCGATCGGGCGTTCATGCGAAAGACGTTCGAGGCGATCGACCGACACGTCGACGCCGAGTCGGCGTACCTCGCGCTCGGGCCCGACGCCGTGGGCGCCTCGACCGCGATACCGGAGGTCGTCCGTCAGCCGGACGAGTCCGTCGACGACCTGGTCGACAGGCTCGACCCGGACGTCGTCGTCCGCAACCACCGCCTCCGACCGGGGGAGTACGGGTTCGACCACGAGCGGACCGTGGTCCACGTCCGCCACGGGGCCTCGGTCGGCCGGGGCGAGGTGGAGACGACGCTCTCGCACCTCGGCGACGTCGTCGACGTGGCGCTCGCCCCGGGCGAGCGGTGGGCCGAACGGTACCGTGAGGGGTTCCCCGACGACGTCGACATCGCGGTCGTCGGCGTCCCCGAGGCCGACCGGCTGGTCGAGAGCGACCGGCCCGGCGAGCGACGGGTGCTGTACGCGCCGACGAACCACAACTACGGCGGCGGGAGCTACCTGAACACCGCCGAGGACGTCCTCGATACCTTCGCGGACACGGAGTACGAACTGCTGTTCCGCCCGCACCCGATGGACCGCCAGGAGGAGCCCGGGAAGTCGGTGACTGAACGCTGCCGCGAGCGCATCGAGGACCTGGGGAACGTCACCTACGACGGGAACGAGACGCCCGGCGAGAGCATGCGCGCGGCCGACGTCCTCGTCTCCGACTACTCGGGCATCGTCACCGAGTGGCTCCACACGGACCGACCGCTGATCCAGTTGACGGCGCTCGACGCCGATGAACGGGCGGTGCCGCCGGCCGGGTATCACACCGACAGGCTGGACCTCGAGACGGTCGACGACCTGTACGCGCACGGCCCGCCCGGGGACGTGCGGGAGCGGCGGTCCGAGTTCCGGGCGGAACTGGGCATCCCGATGGACGGCCGTGCCGGCGAGCGGGCGGCCGCGGAGGTGATGGCGTGCACGGAGTGATCCTCGCGGCCGGTGAGGGGAGCCGGATGGGCGAGCACACGGAGGACGTCCCCAAGGCGTTCATGGAGATCGGGGGGCGGACGCTGTACGAGTACCAGCGCGAGGCGATCGACCCCCACGTCGACGCGCTGACGGTCGTGCTCGGCTACCGCCACGAGAACGTCCTCGGCCGCCTGCGGACCGCCGAGGCCGTCGTCGTCGAGGCGTGGGACGAGTACGACAACGCCGAGTCGCTCTACCGGGCGCTCGAGGGGATCGACGACGACGTGCTCGTGCTCAACGGCGACGTGGTCGTCACCCCCGACGCCGTCACCCGCGTCCGTCGTCGCCACCGCGCCCTCGACGGCGAGAGCGTCGTCGTCCACCTCCCAGGGACCCAGAGCGAACACACCGCCATCCGACTGGACGAGCGGGACCGGGTGACGGAGTACGGGGAGATCTCCGGCTATCGCCACGCCGGGATGGGCGTGCTCGACCGCGACCACATCGACGAGGCGGCGACCCACCTCCGGCGGAACCGGACCGAGTGGTACCCGTCGATGTACCCCACGGTCCCGACCCGCGGCGTCGAGATCCCCGAGTCCGACCACATCGAGATCAACAGACCGCGGGACAGGCGCGCCGCGATGGGTCGACTGCCGCTCTAGCCCGCGGCGACTGCTGCCCCAACGTTGAATGGGCGGGGTCCCCTACGGCGGACCACTGGTCGAGAATGGATATACGCGACGCCTGTAGCCACGAGTTCGAGTCGGTGAGCCCCGAGACGACCCTCTCGAAGGTGCGCGGCGCGTTCACCACCAACGAGCGGGCCCGGGTCGTCGTCGTCCTCGACGACGGCGACTTCGTGGGCGTTGTCACACGAAAACAGCTCCTCGCGTCCAAGCACTCGCCCGACGAGAAGGTCCGGTCGGTGATGGGGACCCCCCCGCGCGTGAGCCGGACGGAGGACGTCAGGGAGACGGCGCGGCTGTTCGTCGAGAGCGGCGTCGACCTGCTCCCGGTGTTCGAGGGGGACGAGTTCTTCGGCGTCGTCACCGTGCGGGACCTGCTCGAGCACGTCCAGGAGTTCCTCGACGCGCTCTCGGTCGAGGACGTCGCCACGCGCGAACTCGTCACCGCCGAGCCCGACACGACGCTGGGCGAGGTGATCAACGACATCCGCGAGTTCGGCATCTCCCGGCTCCCAGTCATCGACGAGGACGGCGACCCCGTCGGGATGGTGAGCGTCTACGACCTCGTCGGGTTCACGGTCCGCGAGATGCAGCGCCAGCAGGGCGGCTCCACGGAGGGGTTCGACGAGCACGGTGGTCGGGGGTCGCGTGACGACTACAACGCGACCGGCGGCTTCGGCGAGCGCGCCGGTTTCGCCGCGCGGATGCTCGACCTCCCGGCGCGGAACCTGATGAACACCCCCGCACACACCATCGAACCGGACCGCCTGCTCGACGATGCAGTCGAGCGGATGCTCGAGAACGACATCTCCTCGCTCGTCGTCGTCGACGGCGACGGCCGGCCGGCCGGCATCGTGACGACGACGGACGTGCTCCGCTCGCTGACGTGGACCGAGGAGGAGCACATGCCCGTCCGGGTGTTCGGCGTCGACCTCATGGACCTCCTCACGCGCGAGGAGATCGCCGACCGCGTCGAGGCGATCGAGGCGAAGTACGACGAGATGTCGGTGATCGAAGCGCAGGTCACCTTCCAGAAACACCGCGAGAGCAACCGGGGGATGCCGCTCATCCGGGCGACCGTCCGACTGTTCACCGACCGCGGGACGCACGCCGGGACCGGTGAGGAGTACGGCGCGGAGGCGGCGTTCGACGGAGCCTGCGACCTGCTGGAGCGGAACGTCCTCGACGAGAAGGGTCGTAACAGCATCAAGCGGAAGCCCGAGGACGCTCGGGAACGGAACGAACGGCTGCTCGAGTGGTGGCTCGAGCCCTGAGCACCGAGTCGACGGTCGAACCGAGGTAGCCTCGGCGTCGTCGTGGTCGGGAGGTGAGCGCTCGACGCGCTCCCCGGTCGGGCCGACGGTGCGGCCCGCCGTCGCTGTCACGACGAGTAGCGGTCTCGGGGGCCCTCGATTCCCCACCGGTGAGGGCGCTGCACTCTCCGACCTTCTGCCTGACAGTGCGGGGGTTGGGGACTGCACCCAGCCCATCGGCAGCGAACGCCGGCGCGGCCCGAAACGGGCTTAACCCGACCTGCGGCCCGCCGTACGCCGTCTCCCGGCACGGAGTCCGGACCCCGGAGCCGTGACGGAATAGGGGATGGCTGTCTGCAACTGCAAGGTGGCGCGCGCGAGCGAAATGGGGATTACAATGGTAGCTTTGTAAGCCCTTCAGAGTCGACCTCCGTTCGATCACGGCCCGCCTCCCCGGTAAGCCGACCTTGGTGCCAGGTAACGCACGGAAATCACCGATGGTGGCGACGACGGCGCGACCGGCGTCGCGGAAGTAACGCGTGGTTGTTCGGCGGACACACCCCGTATAACCTCGACCGACGACCAGTCGCGGACCGTCGTTCCCGGCCGGCGGACGAGTAACCCGCCGTGGGGACCGGATCCCGCTCACGTCTATCGGTTCTCGCGGCGGCGGTCCGGCGTCGCCACAATGGCTTTACGGGAATCGATGGAACGTTCGCACTGACCACCGAACGTGGTCCCGACCCCACCGCCGGCGTCCGGACGGTTCGGCTCGGTGTCGACCGACGTTCGAACGCCCGGACGGAGCGCGTGGGACGGTCGGACGGCGAGCCACCACCGAGAGAGACCAGCCACATCAGCAGCGGCATCAGCGGGAACCGACCGACGAGCGCAACCGACGAAACGCGACCCATGAGCCAGCACAATCCTGACACGGATCGAGGCCGGGAACAGCAGTGGAACCAGAGCGACCACCGGCAGCGCGGGCAGCCACGGGAACACGGTCAGCGAGGCGAGGAGCGACGGCAACGGTCCCAGCAGATGGAACAGCAGGGCGACCAGCGACACCAGCAGCAGTGGAGAGGCCAGCAACAGGGGCAACAGTACGGTCAACAACAGGGCCAGCACGGAGGACAGGGAGGTCAGCGGTACGGCCAACAGCAGCAGGGCCGGCACGGGCGACAGAGCGGCGGCGAGCGCCAGTCCGGGTTCGGACACCAGGGCCACGAACAGCAGCAACAGGGACACCAGCAGCACGGACAGCAGCGACACCAGCAGGGCGGTCAGCGACGCGAGCGAGGGGAGGGACGACAGCCCGGCCAGGGTAACCGCCGGTACAACCAGCGCCGGCGAGGCGGGAACGAGCGGTCACCCCCGTCCGGGGACGACGGGAACCGACGATAAGCGGGAATCCGTCCCGAGTAGGCTCCCTCAACGAACCCCCACGCGGCCGCCGCCGCCTTTTTCGGGTGCTCTACCGCAGGCAGACGGTCGGACGACGATTCCGCCACGTCGCGGCGTACGGTCACCCTGTTCGGGCTGGACACTTGGCTAACAAAGTGAATGGCGACCCGAGTGGCGAAGGCATGGATTCGACCAGACAGAAGCAGGAAGGCGCGAAGGCGGCCAGACAGACGGGGATGGACCCGGCGATACTCGCATCGGCGGGCTCCGTGATGCTCTCCTGGTACTACTTCTTCGTCCAGGGTGACCGGCTGCGCGGGCTCTTCGTCGGGCTCTGGGCGCCGACCATCCTCGCGTTCGCGAGCTACTTCAAGCAAACGCGGATGAGCGACAGGATGCAGCGCGCGATGGGGAAGAGCGGCCTCTCGAACCGCGTCCAGCGGATCGTCGAGGAAGTCGGCCAGTAGAGTCGGACGGATCTGAAAAGAGAGCGGCGGTTCGACGATCGAAACTGACCGGGTCGCGACGGCCCGGTCAGTACCGCGTCGATTGCGACCTGATTATCCCGGTGGCTTTGTTGAGTTGCGACCCGAGCAGCACGAGGACGTCGTCGAGCGTGACGATCCCCTCGAGACCCCCCTCGTCGTCGACGATGGGGAGCCGGCGCACGCTCGCCTCCTCCAGGGTGTTGATCGCGTCGAAGACGGTCGTCTCGGTCGTCGCGGTGACGAGGTCGGTGTCCATCACCTCCTGGACGGATCGCTCGGCGAGGTCCGCCGTCTCCTCGAGCGCGAGCGCGATGGCCCTGTCGGTGACGATGCCGACCGGCTCGTCGTCCTCGACGACGACGACGGAGCCGACCTCCTCCTCGGCCATCGTCCCGACGACCTCAGAGATCGGCTCGTCCGGCTGGACGGTGACGACGTCCGTCTGGACGACCTGCTCGAGCGTGACCGGCTGGAGCTGTGACCGCTGCCCCCGTGCCTGCTGGCCCGTCGTCCCCGGGGGCTGCATCTGGGCGGGCTGCTGGGACTGCTGCTGGGGCTGGGCGCCCGACTGCTGGTACTGGTACGCCGCCCCTCCCTGCTGCTGACCGTAGCCTCCCTGACCCTGCTGACGCTGCTGGTCGTATCCCTGCTGACCGATTCCCTGCTGCTGGGGCGGTTGTCCGTAGCCCTGCTGGCTCGACCCCTGCTGTCCCTGCGGAGTCGTTCCCGCCTGTTGCTGCTGGGTCACTCCTCCCCATCGCTGCCGACCCCCTCCCTGCTGTCCCTGGTTGGGCTGCTGTTGGGGCTGACCCTGTGGAGGCTGCCCTCCCCGCTGTTCGTACCCCTGCTGGGTGCCCCGCTGTTGACTCCCCTGCTGCCCCTGCTGGGGGGGCTGGGGTCGATAATACGATTCTCCCGGCCGGGCGTATGGATCGTCCTCTGGGTTTCCGTACATGGTGGTACCTGCTGGCCGACGCTGGTCGCGCTGGCGTGGAAGGAGTACGCGTGACGGTCAGATAAAACGGTGGGACGGGGTCCGACACACCGCCGGACGACGGCTCGAGCGGGGCCGAATCCGGCGGGAAGCAGCTCGTCGAACCGTGTTCGCTCGTAATCCATTTATAACAAAGGCCGCAGTTCCCGGTGGAAGGGTATGGCCCTCATCGACTCGGTACTCGTGTTCGTGGTGAGCCTCTTCATCGGGGCGCTCGGGATCTACGTCGGCGCGCGCGTTTTCACCCACACCGACGACTACACGTACGCGATCGTGACGGCGCTCATCGGCGCCATCGTGTGGGCCGCGATCGCGTTCCTGCTCGGGTGGATCCCGTTCCTCGGGCCGCTGCTCGCGCTCGTCGCGTACCTGGCCGTCATCAACTGGCGGTACCCCGGCGGCTGGGGGAGGGCCATCGGCATCGCGCTCGTCGCGTGGGTGTCCGTGCTCGTCATCCTGTACGTGCTGGCACTGTTCGGTCTCGCCACCTTCGATGCGGTGGGAGTGCCCGGAGCCTGACGGCTCGCGGGGCGAACGGAGCGGCCAGGAGAAGGGAGAGAGGGGACGCTACGGCGGCGTGATGGCGATTTCGCCGCTGCTGTACACCGTCACCCGGTAGTCCTGCACGCTGAACGCCACGTGGCCCGGCGGCCGGGGTGTCCCGTCCGTCTTCGGGGCGAACAGCCGGTCCAGGGCGTCGGGGTCGACGCTGTCGTACAGCGGGAACTCCGTTCCCGTGACGTCCTCCCCCATCACGTCGGCGAGCGCGTGGACGATGGTCGTCGTCAGGTCGGCGGATCCGGTCGGGTCGTGGTGTACGTAGTACGTGTTCGGTTGCCGGGTTCGGGGTCGTTCGCAGGTCCGGGGAGGGTCGTTCGGTGGTTCGTCGATCATCACGGTTCAGTCACCGCTGTTTGGAGCCACTCCACACATCCGTCTTTCGAATGAGGTAGGAGTTCGTCGGGTTATCGCCGTTAGCGGGCGTCAGACTGCAAAACCTCGATGTCGGGCCGTCGTCGAGAGCCGACACCGACCCACCGCCCGCGCCGCCGCGTTCACCGGCTGCGCTCGCGGTCGTCCGCGGACCCGGACTGCCCGGAGGAGGTTCGCTGCCGGTACCGCCACACGTCCCCGTCGGCCCGGCTCACGCCGGGCAGCTCCGCGAACGCATCGCGGACGCACTCGTCCCACCACGTGTCGGGCGTCGGGTAGTCCGCGGGGTGATCGTGGTACGCCGCCGCGGCGATGTCGGCCTCGGACGCCTCGCCCTCCCGCCGGAGGAACCCGAACGCGGCGCGCACGGCCTCGCGCTCGGACGGTTCGAGCTCGAGCGACTCGATGGCGTGCTTGACGCTCCCGTAGGGCTGGTGACCGGGTCGCGCGAGCCGACGCGTCCCGTCCGCCCCCGGCGTGTTCACTTCGGCGGGACCGGCGTAGCGCCAGGGCTCGTCCGGATCGACGGGCGCGACCACGCCCGGGAGGGCGGCCAGCGGGTCGCGGACGAGGTCGGACCACCACGCGTCGCCCGTCCCGTAGTCCGCCGGGTCCTCGCTGTAGATGGCGTCGACGAGTTCGTCGACGGTCGCCTCCCCCCAGTACCGGAGGAACGCGAACGCCCCCCTGACCGCCTCCGCCCCGTCGGGCCCGAGACCGAACATCCCCAGCACGGCCTCGATCTCGGGCGAGGTGTCGATCCGGTTGTCCCTCTCGCCGGCGGACGTGGCCACGACGCGCCGCCCGCTGTCGGTCCGCTGTACCCGTCCGTCGCCCGGGTCGGTGACGAGCCCGTTGTCCGCGAGGTCGGCCAGTCGTGCGTCGAGGTCGGCCCGTCCGACGTCGAGCTCCGCCGCGAGCTCCTCCGCGAGCTCCTCCGGGGAGCGGGCCTCGGTGCCGAGGGCGTTCAGTATCGTCCGGTCCGCTGCGTCGAGTTTCATCTCACACGGGGTGAGGCGGGGCTCCCCCTTCAACGTGGGCGTCCGAAGAAAGCGACCGGTCGGGCGTCGACCCGTCCGGCGGTCGGTCCGGATGGACCGTCGGCCGAGGGTCGACGAGCCGTCGGTCGGTGTCGGTCGTCAGTCGTCGTCGTCGGTCGGCTCGCCGCCGTCCGCCTGCGGGGCGCCGCCGGGCGCGGGAGTCCCCGAGGACGCGCGGTGCATCCAGCGGTCGATGTTGTTCGAGACGTAGGTGTGTCCGCCCCAGCCGAACGCGATGCCGGCGCCGAGCGCGAGGGCGGCTGCCAGGCCCCACGCGACCGCCTCCGCGAACGTGTAGAGGATGGTGACGTCGATCCCCATCGTGTCCAGCCCGATGACGATGGCGATGAAGTAGAGGAACATCCGGGTGCCGGTCGCGAACCAGGACGTGTACGCCGTCTGGGTCGCCGCGCGGGTCCGCGTGATCACGTCCCCGATGAAGTCGGCGACGACGAACCCGATGAGGATGACCAGCAGGCCGGCGATGAACGCCGGGAGGTACGAGACGGCCGTCCCGATCCACTGCGAGAGCAGCGGGATGGCGAGGACGTTCGCGGCCGCCAGCACCGAGAGGGCGACCACGAACCACTTCGTGATCGACCCGAACGTCTGGGAGACGGCCGACTCCGTCCCCCCGAACGTTCGACCGAGCGGCGTATCGAGGACCATCCGGTCGAACTCGACGCTGTCGGCGAGTCGTTGAACGACCTTCCCCGCGGCGACGCCGAGGATCCACCCCACGGCGAGGATGACCAGGGCGCCGACCAGTCGCGGCAGGAAGGCGACGATCTGGGCGATGGTCTCCTGGAGGAACTCGGGAATCTGTACCTGTATCACGGCTGACGCTGCTGTTGGCTGCATCTGTATACCTCGCCCCGTTTTCAGTTGTCGTAGCACTAAGGAGCGACCTTGCAGACTCCGGAAGCTTAAGTACCGAAACGAGGTTTCGTTACTAATTCGCCGCTGTCAGCGCCTGTGTGAGACGTTCAGCCGTTCCCGGGAAAGTTCACGTGGGGCACACAACATACAAGCAAATCTGCGTGGTTGGTGGTCACGCGGGAGGACGACGACCATGAGCCAGCAACAGCATCCACCACGACCGACGGAGAACCGGCAGCAACAGCAACAGCCGATCGAAGGGGGGCAGTCGACGCAACAGCAGCCGATGGAGGGGCAACAGTCCATGCAGGGGCAGGGGATGGAGCCGCAACAGCAATCGACCCAGCAACGGCCGATGGAACCACAACAGCAGCAGTTCGGCATGCAGCAGCAGCCCGGCCAGCAACAGATGGGTCAGCAGCCGGGTCAGGGGCAACAGCTGTCCGGACACGAGTTCCCGACGAAGACGCATCTCCCCCCGGAGACGCGGCGCGGGTCGATCGAACTCCTCAACCAGGCGCTCGTCGACACGACGGACCTGCTGACTCAGGTCAAGTTCGCCCACTGGAACGTCCGAGGCGAGAACTTCTTCCAGCTCCACGAGCTGTTCGAGGAGCTCGCGGAGGAACTGGAGGAGCACGCCGACGAGATCGCCGAGCGGGCGACCTCCCTCGGCGGGCAGGCGATGGCCACGACCCGCATCGCGGCGGCGACCTCGCGTCTCCCCGAGATGCGGACCGACGCGATCCGGGGAACCGAGTACGTGGAACTCGTCGCCGAGCGGGTGGCGATCCACGACGCCAACCTGTCGGCGGCACTCCAGGCGGCGACAGCGAACGAGGACCTCGACACGGCCGACCTGCTCAACGAGATCTCCCGGGAGGTCGGCAGGTACCGGTGGTTCCTGGAGGCTCACTTCATCACCCAGCCGACCGGAAGCGAGGGCTCCGTGGGCCAACAGCCGGGCATCGGAGACCAGCAGCCCGAGATGAGCGGTCAGCAACCCCGAACGAGCAGTCAACAGCCCGAGATGGGAGGACAGCAGTTCGGCATGAGCGAACAGCAACCGGGTATGGGAGGTTCCCAGCCCGGTATGGGAGCATCGCAGTCAGGCATGGGAGAACCGCAGCCCGGCATAGGAGAATCGCAATCCGGTATGGGCGGTCAGCAGTCGACCCAGCAACAGCCGCCGACGGGCGTTCAGCAGATGCAACCGCCGTCGATGGACGCGCAGGTCGGCGGCGAACAGCAGCAGCCCCGGCAGCAGTCGGATCACCAGCGGTCCTCCTACTGATAGGGGGACGATTCGCGCCCGGCGGGCGGTGACGCGACGGTGACCGACACCCCTTGATCACGGCGCGTCCCCGTTAGTCGGGACGCGTCGCCGGACGCTTCGCGTGTCGGCCGACCTCAGCGCTCCAGCCCCGACTCGTCCTCGCGTTCGGGGGCGTCGGGGTCCGCGTCCCGCCGTCCCGTCGCTCGCCCCTCGTCCCACGTCGGCTCCTCGGCGGCGAGTTCCTCGTCGCGACCCTCCAGCCGGCCCTCCTCGAACTCCGAGACCAGCGCCTCGTACGCCTCGTCGGGGTCCTCGAAGCTCCTGTCGAGGCGCCCGAAGGCGCTCCCGAGCGACTCCGTCTCGTTTGGCAGGTCGATGGGATCGTCCGCGTAGTAGGCGCTGAGGTCCTCGCTCGACACCGGGTACTGGTGCGTGCCGAGGTCCTCCTCGACCGCCTCCATCGTCCGCTCGACCGAGTCGGCGCGTTCGCTCTGCCGTCGCTCGGCGGCGTCCTGGACGCTATCGCGCGTGTTCTCGGGCCCTTCGGAGTCGTCAGGTGCCATGGGGGGTGTCGGGCGCGGCGCCCCAAAATATCCACGGCCGTCGGCGGCCGGTGCCTAGATGGATAGTGTGAATTTCGGGGGACGTGACCGCCCTGGAGGTCGAATCGACGGATAGACCTTTGAGGTCGGCGTCCGAACGGTTTCCTATGAGTGGACGTGGTGAGACACCCGAGGAGGAGGGCGAGGACGTCGAACCGTCGGCCCCGAAGATCTCGTTCGGACAGACGCTGTACACCGAGGACGGCGAGCCGGTCGGGAAGGTCCGGGGCGTCGAGGAGGGCGGGGTGTTCGTGAGCATCCGCGAGGGCGCCGAGTCGTTCAGCATCGAACACGCCCGGTCGGGGCAGGCGTTCGGCGAGGCGGAGCTGATGTGGCGCTGTACCGAGTGCGGCGAGATGGGAAGGATCGACGACGATCTCCCGGATAACTGCCCCAACTGCAACGCCGAGCGCGAGGCGCTCATGTACTGGACCGAGGACTGAGCCCGCGACACGACTTGCAAACAACGGCGACACGCTTTCCCGAACTCGCATGGGAGTGAGACGCATGGTATTCGGGCTCGGCCCCACCCGCTCGAGCGGGATGGGCGCCGGCCCGGTAGGAAGGAGGTACAACAATGAGCACTGACGAGAGTACGTCCGAACAGTCCGAACGGGCGGAAGGGACGCGACAGGAACGGGTCGGGGCCGGGGGCGTCGACTACGACGAACTGGAGGAGCTCCTCGGCGAACACGCCATCGGTCGCGAGAGCCACGTGAACGCCGAGGCGTTCGTCGTGCGCCCCGACGAGGTGCAGGACGCGCTGTCCCTGCTGCGCGACGAGGCTGGCTTCGACCACCTCTCCTGTCTCACCGCCCAGGAGTACGGCGACCGCTACGAGTCCATCTACCACCTGACGTCGTACGACGACCGCACGCGCGAGGTCGGCGTCGTCGTCCCGGCCGCGAAGGACGACCCGGTGAGCGAGAGCGCAGTCCCGGTGTACGAGACGGCGAACTGGCACGAGCGGGAGGCGTACGACCTCGTCGGTATCGAGTACGAGGGGCACCCCGACCTCCGGCGCATCCTGCTCCCAGAGACGTGGCAGGGCCACCCACTCGCGCTGGACTACGACCAGGACCGACCGCAGGTCGTCTCCCTCCGCGAGCACAAGAACCCCCTCGCCGGGGACACCCGCGGGCAGGGAGAGGGGGAAGAGGGGTCCGACACGATGTTCCTGAATATCGGGCCGCACCACCCGGCGACCCACGGCGTGCTCCACCTGAAGACGACGCTGGACGGCGAACAGGTCGCCGACGTGGAGCCGGACATCGGCTACCTCCACCGCTGCGAGGAGCAGATGGCACAGAACGGCACGTACCGCCACCAGATCATCCCCTACGCGGACCGGTGGGACTACACCTCGAACCTGCCGAACGAGTGGGCGGTCGCGCGGGCAATCGAGGACCTCGCCGACATCGACGTGCCGGAGTACGCCGAGGTGCTCCGGACGATGTCGGTCGAACTCGGTCGGATGCTCGGCCACTTCCTCGCGGTGGGGACGTTCGCGCTGGACGTGTACGGCGACTTCACGGCCATCTTCATGTACGCCATCCAGGACCGCGAGCGGATCCAGAACATCCTGGAGGACCTGACGGGCCAGCGGATGATGTTCTACTACTTCCGGGTCGGCGGCGTCGCGTGGGACGTCCCCGAGCCGCGCGAGGAGTTCTTCGAGAAGGTCCGCGACTTCCTCGAGGAGCTCCCCGAGGCGATCCAGGAGTACTACGACCTGACGACGAACAACGAGATCCTCCAGATGCGGACGGTCGACACGGGCCGCATCTCGGCCGAGACGGCCAAGGACTACGGCTGTACCGGCCCGGTGGCTCGCGCGTCGGGCGTCGACTACGACCTGCGCCGGGACGACCCGTACGGCTACTACGAGAACCTCGACTGGAACGTCGTCACCGAGGAGGCCGGCGACAACTACGCCCGACTCGCCGTCCGCCTGCGGGAGATCGAGGAGTCGGCCCGCATCGTCGAGCAGTGTCTCGACCTGCTGGAGGACTGGCCCGAGGACGACCGGACGCTCCAGGCGAACGTTCCCCGGACGCTGAAACCGGAGTCCGACACGGAGATCTATCGCGCGGTCGAGATCGCCAAGGGCGAACTCGGCGTCTACATCCGCTCGGACGGCACCGACAGCCCCGCGCGGTTCAAGATCCGGAGCCCGTGTTTCCACAACCTCTCGGCGCTGCCCGAGATGTCGGTCGGCGAGTACGTGCCCGACCTCGTCGCGGCGCTGGGTAGCCTCGACATCGTCCTCGGGAGCGTCGATCGGTGAGCGTGCCGGCGGGAGTGCTCGTCGCCACGACGCTCGCGTTCCTGCTCGCAAGGGGGCCCTCGCCGGCGGCATCGTCCTCAACGTCATCGAGGAGGAACTGCCCGCCGAGCGCAAGAGCCGGTTCGGGACGTTCGCGCTCGGCGCCGGAGAAACGCCGTCCTACTATCACTAGTGTGAATTACCCATCGTTGCGGACTGTTGCAGACCAGATGCAAACGAATGCAAGGGCGGAAGGGCTAACACTCCAGCCGGGGATGGGGAACCATGGCGCGATACCCGCGGCCAGTGAGGGACGCCCGCATCAAGTGCATCGAGTGCAACGCGCCCGTCGTGGAGACCGTCGACGAGGGGTACCACTGCGTCGACTGCGGCGGCTCCCCGATAACGTCGCACTCGGATGCGTCCTCGGGCTCCGAGGCGTCGTCGCTCAACGAAGCGGATGACTGAGTCGGCGGCGGCGGTATCCTTCCCGGGACTGGGTGGCCGGCTCGCGTGAGTGACTTCGAGGACCGCTTCGGGGACGCGCTCGAGGCCGTCCCCGAGGAGCACGTCGACCGGTCGCGCTTCGTGCCGGGCGTCGGCCCGCTCGACGCGGACGTCGTGCTGGTCGGCGAGGCGCCCGGAGAGAACGAGGTCGCGGAGGGCGAGCCGTTCGTCGGCCAGGCCGGCAGGGAGCTCGACCGCGTGCTCGCGGACCTCGGCGTCGACCGCTCGTCGGTGTACGTCACGAACCTGGTGAAGGTCCGGCCGCCGGAGAACCGGACCCCCTACGTCGCCGAGATCGACGCCTGGCGTCCGGTGCTCGACGCCGAACTCGAGCGCATCTCGCCGACCGTCGTCGTCCCGCTCGGCACCACCGCGACGCGGGCCGTGCTCGACACGGACGAGGGCGTCACCGACCTGCACGGCCGGCAGTTCGAACGGGACGGGTGGACGGTCGTCCCCGCGTTCCACCCCGCGGCGACCTTCTACGACGAGACCAAGCGCGACGAGTTCGAGGCCGACATCCTGGCCGCCTTCGAGGCCGCCGGGCTGGTGTGAGGGACGCCGGAAGCGGCCGCCTTCCACTGTTCGTTCGTGTCCGAGTCGAGTACTACGGGCAGCCGACACGCTACCGGTCGGCGGCGTGCCGGACTGGAACCCGGCGACGGGGCGGACGTCCCGGCGTTCCTCACTCCCGTACGCGCGGTACTCCCGGAGGAAACCCGCTTGCGGTGCTTCCCCGGAAACCACGGAGTAGTCACCTTATTTACATTCCAGCACACCCTCAACAATTAGGGGAACCTCTCTTATCCGATAGTTGTGTAGCAACCGTCACACCATGACGACCATTGTGCGAGCCACCCTGCCGGCGGAACAGTTCGCGCTCGACGAGACGTTCAATCGCGTTCCGTCGGCCGAGTTCGAGATCGTTCGGGTGGTCGCCGACAGCACCGACCGCGTGCTGCCGCTGCTGTGGGCGACTGCCGACGAAGGGGAGCCGTTCGACTCGCTACCGGAGGTGATCTCCGAGGACCCGACGACCCAGGAGATGTCCGTCGTCACCGAGTTCGACACCGAGTACCTCCTGAAGATGGACTGGGAGATGCACGTGCGCGTGCTGTTCTACATCCTGAAGGAGGAGGACGCGACCATCCTCGACGCGCGCACGAAGGACGGCGAGTGGCACTTCCGGGTGCTGTTCCCCGAACACGACTCGGTCGGGACCATGTACCAGTCGTGCAAGGACTACGACATCACCCTCGACATCAAGCAGATCACCCAGCTGTCCGACTCGTTCCGCCGCGGCTGGTTCGGCCTGACCGAGCACCAGTACGAGACCATCGTCGGCGCGTACCGCGAGGGGTACTACTCCGTCCCGCGGAAGGCGAACCTGGAGGAACTGGCGGACCGCTTCGGCGTCTCCCACCAGGCGCTCTCCGAGCGGCTCCGGCGGGGCCACGAGAAGCTCATCGCGAACGCGATGCACCTCGAGTCGACCCCGGTGTAGCTGGAACCCGACGGCCGTCGTGAGCGGCGGCCACGTCGAACGAGCACCGTGCCCGGTGACGGCCGCGGGGACCGTGCCCGCGTCGGATCCCCGCCGACAATGGTTTTCTCGATAAAGTAGCAACTCCGAACTGACCTTATGTCCATCTCTTTATAAGTCTTCTCTCCCGCCACCCGCCCCGCTACCGGCCGAATTCGGCCAGTACGCGAAACGCGGCGACGTGTCGGTGCGAACCGGCCTCCATCCGGACGGAACACACCGCGACGTGGGAAGGAACCAAACCCTCTCCCGGGAAACGTTCTCCCGGCATGGAAGGCGTGCTCTGGTACCTGCTCGCGAGTTCCCGCGGGGGACCGACGCGGACTCGGCTCCTTCGGGTGCTCGAGGACCAGCCACGCAACGCCAACCAGCTCGCGGACGAACTGGACCTCGACTACACCACCGTCCGACACCACCTCGACGTCCTGATGGACAACAACGTCGTCCGTCGCGCCGGCGGCGACTACGGGGCGGTGTACCTGTTCACCGACCAGGTCCGGACGAACTGGGACACGGTCGAGGAGATACTCGAGGCGGTCGACGCGGGGGGGAACGACGACCCATGAATACGGACGAACTTTGGACAGCACCTATGAGGGTTGCGGGCGGACCGGGGAGGCGACCATGACCGTCTGGCTCGACGTCGCGAGGGCCGCTGCGGGGGTGAACGTGCTGCTGCTGCTCGCGCTGGGCTCCGTGTGGCTCCGCAACTACCGCCAGCACGGCGCCCGGCACACGCTGGGGCTCCTCGTCGTCGGAGCCTTCCTCCTCGTGGAGAACGCCCTCTGGCTCTACTTCTACGTCGTCCACCCGGCGTTCGTCGGCTGGTTCGTTGCCGCCGACGCGGACGTGCAGGTCGGGATGGCGATGCTGTGCGGGCTGGAACTCGTCGCGCTGGCCGTCCTCGCCCGGATCACCTGGCGCTGATCGCCGGACCGTCGCGTGTCCCAAGCGGTTACGTATCTCAGGCGGTCACGTATCCCGGCCTCTTCCCCGCTCCGAACACCGACGTGGGACGAAGTTTGGACGGAGTTCGGAAAACGCTCTTTCGCGGGGTCGGCGTCCCGTCGGCTATGGCACTCACCCGACGGCGGCTGCTCGGTGCGACCGTGGTAACGCTCCCCCTCGCGGGCTGTACGAGCGGCAGTGGCAGCAGCGGCGGTGGCGGAGGCGGGAACCAGCCCACCGCGACGGAACCCACCGACGGCGACGACTCCACGCCGACCGGGACCGGAACCGGAACCGACGCCGGGATGGACGGCGCGACGGTCGCCGTCAGCACGCATCCCGACCACGGCGAGCTCCTGGTGGGGCCCGACGGGATGACGCTGTACATGTTCGACCAGGATACGCGGGGCGAACCGGCCAGCACCTGCTACGAGGGGTGCGCCGAGGCGTGGCCGCCGCTCACCGTCGAAGGGGAACCGACCGCTGGCGAGGGCGTCTCGGCCGAGTTGACCACGTTCGAGCGGGACGACGGCTCCACTCAGGTCGCGGCCGGCGGCTGGCCGCTGTACCACTTCGCCTCCGACTCGGAACCGGGGGACGCGACCGGCCAGGGCGTCAACGACGTCTGGTGGGTCATCCGCCCCGACGGCACGCCCGTCAGGCCCGGCCAGGGGACGGCCACCGGAACCGGGATGGACGGGGCGACCGTGAACGTCAGGTCACATCCCGACCTCGGCGAGCTTTTGGTGGGACCCGACGGGATGACGCTGTACATGTTCGACCAGGACACGCAGGGGGAGTCAGCGAGCGCGTGTTACCACGGCTGCGCGGAGGCGTGGCCCCCGTTCACCGTCGATGGCGAGCCGACCGCCGGTGACGGCGTGAGCGCGGAACTGACGACGTTTGAACGCGAGGACGGGACGAGCCAGGTCGCGGCCGGCGGCTGGCCGCTGTACCACTTCGCTTCGGACACGCAACCCGGGGACGCGACCGGCCAGGGCGTCAACGACGTCTGGTGGGTGCTGCGGCCGGACGGGACACCCGTGAAGCCGGATCAGGGGACGGCAACGGGCACGAACGGCGCGTACAACTGACCACGCCGTCCCGGACCGAAAGGCCGACGTGGTCCCCGCGCCCACTCAGGGTCGATGAATCCCGCGTCCCTCGAGATCGGCCACGTTGGCGGGCCCTGGTACGTGCTCGTCCTCGGTCTCGCGGCCGCCGGGGGAGCTGTGTTGCTCGGCGGGGGACTGGCCGCGTTCCTCCAGCGCAGGTCGCGCCCGTACCTGCTCGTCGCGCTCGCGCTCGGCACGCTCCTCGCGCGCACGGCGCTGGCCGTCGGCGCGACGTGGGGGGCAGTGGGCGAGGAGGTCCACCACTTCGGCGAGCACGTCCTCGACGTGGCGATGGCCGGGCTGGTCATCGCCGCGGTCGTCTACGCCCGTCGCGCGGGGGGGACGACGACGTGAGCGATACCCCGACCCGAGAGCGCGTCGCGTCCTACGTCCGGACCCACCCCGGACTCCACTTCAACGAGCTCGTCCGTCGGCTCGACCTCGCCCCCGGTCAGGCCCAGTACCACCTTCGGGGGCTCACCGACGACGGCGACCTGTGCCGCGAGGAGGTGTCCGGCCGGACCCACTACTTCCCGCCGGAGTTCGCCCCCGCCGACCGGCTGCTCGTCTCGCTGTTGCGCCGCGAGACGGCCCGCGACGTCTGCCTCGAACTGCTGGATCGTCCCTGGCGGCCGGCGTCGCTCGCGGACGACCTGGGGGTCGCCCGAAGCACGCTGGAGTGGCACCTCGACAGGCTCGTCGACGTCGACGTGGTCCGCAAGCGCCGCGACGAGCGAGGTAGGGTGACGCTCGTGCTCGCGGACCCGGAACGAACCGCTCGGGGACTTCGGACCGTCCGGCCGTCGCTCCCGGACCGCCTGCTCGACCGGTTCACCCGGCTGGTGGACGGGCTGCTGGAGGGCGACTGACCGGCGGGGGCCCGGATTCCGTCGGCCACCGGCTCATGGAGGCAGACACGGAGGGGAAACATAGTGCAGAAGACATTTAGCTACTCGGCCGGGCGTGAGAACGATGGCGCTTCCACGCTCCCGTGGGCTGCTTCTCTGCCTCTGCTGTCTCGTGGTGAGTGCTACAATCGCGGGCTGTCTCGGGGGGGCCGGGGTGGGCGACGCGGAAGCGAGGGAACGCGCGCTCGCCGCCGAGGGGGACCACATCGCCGAGCAGTTGGAGAACGCGACCTGCGTCGAGGGCTGGGGGCCGACCTCGTACGCGGGGGTGGAGAGGGAGGCGACGGTCACGAACCGAACTGCTGACGGGGTGTACGTGGAGGTCACGCACCCGTACTGGTACTCGACGGGGCGGGACGAGGCCGACGTCGGTTCGAACGCACGCTACCTCGTCACCGCCGACGCCGTCCGCCGTGTCGGCGGTACCGACGTGTCGCCCTGTTAGGCTCGAGCCCGACCGTGTGATCCGTGCGTCACCGTACCGGGCTGGCTGGCGAACTCCCCGTTGACGGTAGTTCAGCCGACCGAGGGAAGAAATGGGGAGTCGAGAGGCGTTCCGTCGGCTCAGTCGGCACCCGCCGATGCCGCCTGTTGTTCCTCGATGTGGTCGACGATCTGGGACGTCTCCTCGACGAAGTCGTCGAGGTCGACCTGGCTCCCGTGGAGGATCGTCGAGAAGTACTGCACGTTGGCCGCGACGTTCACCGCTTCGGTTACTCCGCCCTCCGTGACCTCCTCCAGTTTCGCCTCCTCCGTGTGGAAGTGGATGCAGTAGGGACAGTTCAGCGCGGCCGCCGCCCCGAGCGCGACGAGCGCCTTCTCCCGGTTCGGAAGCTCCGTCTCCCCCAACTCGAGGTCGCGCACGACCTGCCAGCTGTGGTCGGCGGCGGGCTCCGAGAGTCCGTCTATCCAGCTCGGTACCTGTCCGAGGTACTCTTCGATTTCTTGCCGCGTTTGATCCGAGACCATGGGTTCTCCTGAATTCCACGAGCGTCACCACACCATCCCACCTGCGTGCCGCAACAGCTCTGAAATCCGGGCGGCTATACATCACGAACAATCATGTAACTACCTCAAACGGTCACGCTCGGGGTGTCACGGAATATGAGGAATCGAACGCAAATCCAACAGGAGGTACTCTAGTTCACAACGCAGATCCGTGTTCGTGCCGCTTCCCATGCCGCCGGCGCCGTTGAACCCACTTCCTCACACTCGCTGTCGCGCGAATCAACCGCCGAGATAAGCCCGCGCATGGGGTGGAGCGGGTCGAACTCGGATGGGATCCAGCCCCCATCGTGCTGCGTCACCCAGTTACTCACACGTTCAGCGAAACGAAAATAGTGGGAAAATTATCCCTGTTTGCCACTTCGAGGGGATATGGAGAACATCGGCCGGACGCTTTCGTTCGACGACATGATCGACGCGTTAGCGGACGTTCAGCGTCGGAAACTGTTGATCGCGCTCATGGAGCACAACCCCCAGAACGATTCGCCGGTGGCCATCGCGGACTCCGACAGCGAAGCGGACGCCATCAAGCGCCTCGTGACGATGAATCACGTCCACCTGCCGAAACTAGCCGACTACGGGTTTATCGAGTGGGATTCGGAGAGTCACCAAGTGACGAAGGGTCCGAACTTCGACGAGATCAGGCCCCTGCTCGAACTGCTGGACGGCCACGAGGACGAACTCCCCACCGACTGGCTGTAACGTACTACACCCGTGACCGATTCGACCTCGTCCTGAAGGCTACACCTGTCACGCGTACCTGGCACGCGTCATCGACGGGTAACCGGATGCCAGGGGAGCGCTAGTGAACGAGGTGGAACTCGAGGATGTGGCGGTCGCCGTACTCCGCCTGGTGTCGTTCCTGGAGTTCGAGCACCTCCTCCGGGTCTTCGATCTCGTCCCGAATATTACACTCGGAACAGGAAACGATGTACGTCATGGTGGACTCAATTAACTGAACGTACGCCCCGAACTCGCATCAGTTCCGACCTTGCAAAGTTCGACTGGTATCATATCGTTGTCTAGTTAGAGACCAGTACCGACCGACCCACGTTCCATCTCCGATAGCAGCCGTTCGTACCTGCTTGTCGGTGAACCCGGATGTTGTCAACTGCCGCAATCGGAGTCGCGCGTTCGACGCGCACACCACAACCGCCTTTCCCGCGGACCGACTACGGCCGCCAATGAGTGACAGCGACGGGCCGGGGGGACGCGCCAGGGCGCGGGACCGGCGCGTTCCGGACGCCGACGGCGGGCTCTCGCGCCGCGATTTCGGGAGGGCGGCCGTGGCCGCCGGCGGGGCCGCCGCCCTCTCCGCCTGCGTCGAGCGCCTCCGACCGGCCGAGCCGATTCCGACCGGCGACGGCGCAGCCGCCCATCCGACCGGCCAGCACGAGTGGAACGAGTTCCTGGACGCCGACGACGCCGGCAACGACCGCCTGCCGCGCCACCACGTCTTCCTCTACTGCTCGCTCCCCGGCGACGGCCCGCCCGACGAGGACGCCCGGACCGCCGTCGGCGACGCCCTCGACGCGCTGGACGACGCGTTCGCGTGGGGGCCCGAGGGCCTGCTCCACTCGACCGCCTACTCCCCGGCGTACTTCGACCGCTACGACGCGTCCCTCCCCGACTCCGTCGACCTCCCCCACCCGCGGACGCTCGCGCCGTTCGAGACGCCGACGTTCGACGAACAGGACCTGCTCGTCCACCTCGCCTCCGACCGTTCGGACGCCATACTGGCGGCCGAGGAGGCGCTGACGGGGGAGCGCGACTCGGCCAACGAGACCCAGTTCCGGGCGGCGCTCACCGACGCCGTGACCGTCGACTCCCGACGGACCGGGTTCATGGAGGCCGGCAAGCCCCACGAGGAGGGGGACGACCTCTCCGGGGTCCCGCAGCCGAACCCGATTCCCGAGGAATCGCCGCTGTTCATGGGGTTCATCGCCGGCCTCCGGGCGAACCAGGCGTCCGAGTCGTACGTCGCCATCCCGGACGGGCCGTTCGCCGGCGGCACCACGAAGGTCGTCTCGAACTGGCGCCAGCGCCTGAACGACTGGTACGGCGAGCAGGACTTCGACCAGCGGGTGATGGAGATGTTCTCGCCCGCCCACAGCACGCAGGGACTCGTCGAGGGCGTCGGCGAGGACCTCGGCGACGACAGCGGCATCGACGAGTTCCTCGACGACGTGGTCGCCGACGCGAAGGAGCACGGCCGCGTCGGCCACGCGCAGAAGGCCGCGCGGGCGAACCGGGACGAGGAGGGGAACGTGAAGCTGCTCCGCCGGCACGTCGAGTCGACCGACGACGACGAGGCGAGCCTCCACTTCCCGGCGCTCCAGCGCGGCATCTCCGACTTCGAGGCGGTGCGGGAGGCGATGAACGGGGTCGACGCGACCGAGGCGACGCCCGCGGTCCGCCAGCGGGTGAACAACGGCATCCTCGAGTACATCTTCGTCAGGCGGCGGGGCTACTTCCTCGTCCCGCCGCGCGAACTGCGGGCGTTGCCACGGCCCGACGGGAGCGCGTGAGGTGCGCGCGAGACCCTCCACGGGCTCACGATGCACGCGGGCCACGAGGCCGCCGTCGACCTCCTCGACCGCGTCGAGGAGAACGCCCGGTTCCACGTCGAGTCCCTCAGCGGGAACGCGTTCGCGACCGCGAAGGCGGAGTTCAGGCGTCACGCCCCGCTCTCGTTCGTCGACGCGTGCATCGTCGCGTACATGCGGACCGAGGGGCTCGGCTACCTGTACGCGTTCGACGACGACTTCGACCGTGCCGAGGAAGTGTACCGGCTCGACACGGCCGTGAACCCCTACGACCCGGAGTAGCGGCCGTTCGGCTTCTATCCCCGGGCGGTCTCAGTTGATGTCCCGCCGCGCGAACCAGAGTTCGCTGGCGCCCACCAGGACGAGCGCGGCGACGAGCAGCAGCGCTGCCCCGCCGAGGTCGTACGTTCCCTCCACCAGTACGGCCGTCGGGTCGTAGTACCGCATCGGGGCGAGCGCGCCGAGCCAGGCGTAGTCGGTGCCGCTGGCGACCGAGTTCACGAGGAAGAGGCCGAACAGCGCGGCGAGTGCGGCGCGCTGGGCGATACTGACCCGGTCGAACGCGACCGACGCGAGGAGGCCAACGCTCGCGGTCGCCAGGAGGTACGGAACCGACAGGGCGTGGACGGCGAGGAGGTCGGCGACGGCGATCGGGTCGTCGATGAGCGCGGTCGCGACGTAGACGACGACCGGGACGGCGACGTTGAGCACCGCCATCGGCACGAGCAGGGAGAGGAACTTCTCCGTGACGAGTCGCGACCGGGTCACCGGCAGCGAGAGGAGCAGGTCCATCCGACCGCGCTCGACGTCGTCCGCGACGAGCCCCGCGGCGGCGTACGCGAAGTAGAGCCCGAGCAGGAGCACCCAGCCGAACGCGTACAGTTCGGCCGCGAGGAACCCCTCGATGGTGCTCAGGGTGGCGATGCCGAACGCCTCCCGGAGCGCGGGCGGGAACGCCCGCATGTACTCGTCGAGGTCCACCGACGACGACACCGAGGGGAACATGGCGACGTACAGCGCGACGAGTGCGCTCAGCCCGACCGTGAGCGCGAGCGCCCCCCTGATCCGGTGGCGACCCTCGTACCGCGCGAGTTCAAACATCGGACCCACCCCCGCCGGTCGACGCGGCTGCCGGACGGGCGCTCTCGCCGTCGGTTCCGGTCCCGCTCCCGTCGACGCCCTCGCCGTAGAACCGCATGAACACGTCCTCCAGCGGGGCCTCCTCGACGGCCAGGTCGACGAGGTCGAACCGGGCGAGTCGCTCGAGCAGGGCGTTCACGTCGCCGGTGTAGGTGAGCGACGCCTCGGCGACCGCGTCGCCGTCGCTCCCGTGGACGTCGACGTCGTGTGCGCCCGCGAAGTCGAAGTTCGCGGCGGTGAGCGCCTCCGCGGCCCGCACGCGAACCACCTTCCCGCTCCGCCCGAGCAGGTCCGCGACGCGCTCGGTCGTGACGAGTCGGCCGTCGCGGAGGACGCCGACCCGGTCGCAGACCCGCCGCACCTCGCCGAGGACGTGGCTGGAGAAGAACACCGTCACCCCGCGATCGCGCTCGGCGCGGACGAACTCCTCGAAGCGGCGCTGCATCAGCGGGTCGAGCCCGGACGTGGGCTCGTCGAGCACGACCAGGTCGGGGTCGTGCATGAACGCCTGCACGATGCCGAGTTTCTGCTCGTTCCCGGTCGAGTACTCCCGGACGGGCCGGTCGACCGGCGGGTCGAACAGGTCGAGCAGTTCCGCGCTCCGTTCGTCGCCCTTGATGGACGCGTGGAGGTCGAGGATCTCCCGGCCGGTGGCCGTCCCGTCGAACGCCGGACTCGCCGGCAGGTAGCCGATCCGCCGCTTCGCCTCGACGAGGGCGGCCTCGTCGCGCGCGTCGGCGCCCAGTACCGTCGCCGTGCCCGCCGTCGGCGACTGGAAGCCCAGCAGTGTCCGGATGGTCGTCGTCTTCCCCGCGCCGTTCGGCCCCAGGAAGCCGAATATCTCCCCCTCCTCGACGGCGAACGAGAGCGAATCCACCCCCCGGACGTCGCCGTACTCCTTCGTCAGATCCGCCACCTCGATGGCTGCCATACCACTCTCGTCACTCTATGACCGGATATCTTTTTCGTTCATGAATTCATGACCGATGACCGTTTCGTTTATGAAATCTCGAAGCCAACCGGCCGTATGCGCGGGTTCAGCGACGAGGAGCGGGAACGAATCAGGGAGGAACTCGTCGAGACGGGGCGGGAGCTGCTGGTAACCTACGGCCCGGAGAAGACGAACGTCGCGGACGTGACCGAGCCGGTCGGCATCGCTAAGAGCACCTTCTACCGTTTCTTCGACTCCAAGACGGACCTGTACCTCGAGGTCTTCACGCGGGAGAGCGAGGACTTCCAAGAGCGAGTCGAGGCCAAACTGGCGGGCGTGAATGACCCGCAGGAGGGGCTCGAACGGCTGTTCCGGTGTTACGCCGAGTTCGCCGAGGGGAACCTGCTCGTCCAGCGGATGATCACGAGCGACAACTACCGGGAGCTGTTCGGCGACGTGTCGCCCGAACGGATGGCGGAGTACCAGGCGGAAGGGATGGCCGCCTACGCGCCGTTCGTCGAGCGCTTCCAGGCGAAGGGGAGCGGCCCGCTTGAGGGGATGGAGCCGCGGACCGTGCTCGGGGTGATGGGGACCATCGGACTGCTCGTCCTCCACGAGGAGGAGTACGAGCAGTACGGCGAGGGGTACTACGAGGAGGTCCGCGACGCGCTCGTCACGACGCTCGCGCGCGGGCTGACGGCCGGGGAGTAGACGCGCGTCGGTCCGTGACGCCGATCGAAGCGGGACCGATCGGCACCGCGGCCGACCGCCTCGACGGTCGATAGCTGACAGGACCACCCTCACGCAGTCGGGGGGTTCCCTGGCGAAGTACGCGTGACGGGCGCCGTGAGCAGACGTTATCAGTACCGGGGGGTAACAGGGGGGTATGACTGGACGGGGAACCACGGGTCGGCGCGCCTTCCTCAGCGCGGCCGGCGTGACCGGCGCGGCGCTGCTCGCCGGCTGTCTCGGCGGGTCGGGCGGCGGAAACGGAACGACGGAGGGGAACGACGGCTACCCGCCGACGCCCGACGAACAGCCCGAGGAGCGATCGATCGACACTAGCGGCTTCGCCCGGAAGACGGTCAACGGCACCGAAGTTCCGCTCGCCCCCATCGACGTCACGCACTACTGGCATCTCCGCCGCGAGGCCCGGTTCGTCGACGCCCGGGGGTCGACGCAGTACGGCAAGTCGCACGTCCTCGGGGCGGTCCTCAGCACCGCGCCGGACGGCGTGAACGACGACCCGACGGCCTCCTGGCCGAAGGAGGACCGCGTCGTCTGCTACTGCGGGTGTCCCCACCACCTCTCCTCGCTCCGAGCGGCGAACCTCATCGACAACGGCTACGAGAACGTCTTCGTCATCGACGAGGGGTTCTGGGAGTGGTACGAGCGCGGCTACCCGATGTCGGGAAGCAAGATCTCGAACCGCCCGGCCTCCTACGAGATTCGGGGGGAGGTCGGCGCCGAGTACGCCGGAGAGACGGCATGGGCGTGGCACGACTCGTCGGGCCAGCGCGAGGCTGGGCCGATCGGCGACGACGGGAGTTACCTGCTGGAACTGACGTTCTCGGGGATCACGCGGTCCTCGCCGATCCGCATCGAGACGCCCACCTACGAACTCGAGGCGCCCCTCTCCGACCTCCTCTCGGGGGTCGTGACGGCGCCGGACGCGTAGGCCGGCCACGACCGGCGGTGATCGCCCGGGCGGGACGCCGTTCGAGAGGCGTACCAGAACCGCCTTTCCAGAGAGGGCGCTACCGGGGGTATGGACAGACGTTCCTTCCTCCGGGCCGCCTCCGCGACGGGGCTCGCCGGCACCGCCGCGACCGCCGGCTGTCTCGGCTTCGAACTCTCCCAGGGCGGCGTCCCGCCGGTGCTCGAGGAGCGCCCCGACGCGGTGTACTACCCGACCCACGTCGAGGCGATGGAGATGGCCGGGATGGGGAGCGGCGGCGACTACGCGGTCGCGGTGATGTACTCGCTCCCGCACCGCTTCTGGAACGTCAACGGCGAGTCCGTCGAGCGGACCGACATCCGGCAGGACGACGCGGTCCACCTGATGGCCGCCGTCTGGGACCCCGGCTCCGGGAAGGTGCTCCCCGACACGGGGCTCTCGGTCGAGATCCTCCAGGGAGGGGACCTCGTGTCCCAGGAGGTCATCTACCCGATGCTCTCCCAGCCGATGGGGTTCCACTACGGCGCCAACTTCCCCCTCCCGGAGGACGGCACCTACACCGTCCGCGCCGACGTCGGCGCGGTGGGGACCCGCAAGACCGGCGACTTCCGGGAGAAGTTCGCGGAGCCGGCACAGATCGACGTGGAGTTCGAGTACAGCGAGTCGACCGTGAACGACATCGAGGTGCGGAACCTCGACAACGCGGGCGAACCGGGCGCCGTCGAGCCGATGTCGATGGACATGGTCCCGAACTCGATGGCGCCGGAGACGGGGGACCTCCCCGGACGGCTGCTCGGCGAGGCGACCAGCAACGACGCGGTGCTCGTCGCGACGGTCCTCGACTCGCCGCCGTCGGGCGTCGACGGGGACGGCTCGTACCTCGCGGTCTCGGCGCGGACGCCGTACAATCGGATGCTCCTCCCCGCGATGGCGCTCGACGCGACGCTCACCCGCGGCGGCGAGTCGGTCTACGACGACGCGCTGACGGCGACGCTCGACCCCGACCTCTCGTACCACTACGGCGCCGTCGTCGACGGGGTCGAGTCGGGCGACGAACTCGAACTGACGCCCACCGTCCAGCCACAGACCGCCCGGCACGAGGGGTACGAGACGGCGTTCGGCGCGCTGCTGGGCGGGATGCCGCCGGCGACGATTTCGGTCGAGGGGTGACCCCGTACGGTGTAGTCATCTCGTAGTGAGTGAAGCGCGATGACTCGCCGAATTTCCCTGCCACGGGACAGGGTTTTCACCGACGTCGACGATAGTTCTCGGGGGACGATCACGACTCCGTCCCTTCGGGGGCGCTCAGCCGGGCGTTTAGACGGTCGAGCAGTTCTTTTCCGGTCGGGCCCGCACACTCCTCGCAGGGTTCGCAGAACGTCGAAAACGTGCCGACGAGGTAGTCGTCGTCGTCGAGGAACGGGCCGCCGGAGTCGCCGTTAGTGACCTCGTTCGGCGAGTAGTCCGCCTGGTACTCGACGCTCGCGGTCCTCGACGTAGCGTAACACTCCGTGGTAGCGTAGCACGTCGAACGGCCGGCGAACTTCACGGGGAGCGTCTTGCTACCGGACGTCCGATCGGTCAGTCCGGAGTGCGTCCACGCACCTGACAACTCCCCGAGATCGTCACCGGCGTTCTCGCGGACGCCCGGTTCTACGGCGTCGGGCCGATGCCTGTACTTGATCACGTCCAGACCAGAGTCGCCGAGGGGACTGTGGTCCTCGTAGCTTCCGACGTCCTCGGAACGTGGATTCCCGTCGGAGTCCGTCCCCCCGTGGCGGAGATAATCGGCGTACTCGCCACCCTGCTCCGCGACGTGTGCGGCAGTGATATAGCACTCGTAGGGATCGTCAGCGTCGTCGTTGTAGCACACGATCCCGAGCGTTCCTTCGCCGTGTTTGTTCCCGTCACCGTCGACGGCGCCGACCTCGGGGGTGGCGGGTAGTGGATCGTAGAAGTCGAGGATCCGACGTTCGCAGACGCGAGCGAGCGTCCGATCGACCGTCCGTTCCTCCAGAGTGACGGGGATCTTCCGTACCCGGTTGGGTACCTTGCGGCGGACCCTCCGAACGTTGTTATCGACGAGCACTTTGAGGGCCAGATCGGTCGGATCGTCGGACTGCTGAACGAGTCTGATGCCGTTGACCCCGTCGGTCCGCTCGTAGATGGTGCTCGGGGGAAGCCGGTTGTACACCTGAATACGGCGATACCGCTCCTTCGAGAGGTACCGGACGGTTTCTGGGTTGCCGAACCGATCGTATCGCCAGACGAGCGGCTTCCCGTCCGGCTTCTCGCCGAACGCTCGCGCGGTGGCGTTCCGAAGCGCAGCGATTCCAGCGCCGGACGCGGCGAGCGTGCGGAGGAACACGCGGCGCGTTCTCTCGGTGTCGAGCCGGTAGAGACCGTCCATTTCGACGTCGGGTGTGGCTCTCGACACGACCCTAGAGTTGTAGGTAATATAATAAAGTAATAAATAGAATACTGTGAGTAAATACAGATGAAAGCGATAGTGATGACCAGTTTGTTATCTTTTTTGAGCACGACGTACGGATAGCGAAGCCGTCCCTCTGCGTCGTGACCCCCGAAGACGTGGTCCGATCCGAACTCCCATCGAAGGCCTTCGCGGTAAGCGTGCGGTCCAGATCGCCGAACGCGCCGTTCGTCACGGGCCCTATTCTCCTTCGACGACCATCACGGTCGAGGAGTCACAACGCCCGCTTACCGCGCCATACTGGGGGGATAACAACCACCGCTCCGACGGACGCCTACGTAGATGTCGAGTCGGAGCGACGGGGAGGGTCGGCTGCCGACGGCGATCCCGTGGGAGTCGCCGACCGTCCGCGTGGCCCTCCTGAGCACGTTACTGGCCCCGCTGGGCGTACCGCTCGTCAGCCCCGCGCTGCCGACCATCAGGGACGCCCTCGCGCTCACCGACGCGCAGGCGAGCCTGCTCGTCTCGGCGTACTTCCTCACGGGCATCGTCCTCTCGCCGTTCATCGGCCTGCTCGCCGACCGGGTGGGTCGACGGCGCGTGCTCGTCCCGTCGCTGTTCGTCTTCAGCGTCGCCGGCGCGGCCATCGCGCTCCGGCCGGGCTACGCGGTCATCCTCGGGATCCGGGTCGTCCAGGGGACGGCCGCCGCCGCGCTGTTCATCACGACCGTCACGCTCATCGCGGACACCGTCGAGGGCGTCCAGCGGAACACCGTCCTCGGGGTGAACACCGCGGTCCTGTCGGCCGGCGCGGCGATCTACCCGCTCGTCGGCGGGGCGCTCGCGACGGTGTCCTGGAACGCCCTCTTCGCCGTCTACCTCGTCGGCCTCCCGGTCGCCGTCTTCGCCCACCGGGTCCTGCCCGAACCCCCGGTCGAGCGGGAGACGCGCACCCTCGCGTACCTCCGGCGATCCGTCTCGGCGCTGTCGCTGCGTGAGGCCTCCGTCTACTACGGCGCGGCGTTCCTCGTCGAACTCCTGCTGTTCGGGGCGGTGTTGACGACGGTGCCGTTCCTCCTCGCGGGCACCTACCGGCTCTCGCCGGTGCTCATCGGCGGGGTGGTGACGCTGGCGGAGGTGGCCTCGGTCGTCACGTCCGGGCTGAACGGCCGGTTCGCCAAGCGGATCTCGAATCACGCCATCGTCGCGGCCGGGTTCGCGGCCGTCACCGTGGGCCTCCTCGGAACGTGGTGGGCGCCGACCCTGGCCGCGGTGGTCGCCGCCACGACCCTCCTCGGCGCGGGGTGGGGGACGGTGTTGCCGTCCATCGACGCCGGCGTCAGCGGCCTCGTCCCGACGCGGTTCCGCGCCGGCGCGTTCAGCATCCGGAACAGCACGACGTTCCTCGGCCGGGCGCTCGGACCGGTGCTGTTCACCACGCTCGCCGTCGGAACCGGCTACCGCCCGCTGCTGCTCGCGGCCGCCGTCGTCTCGCTGGCGTTCGTCCTCGTCGTGCTCCTGCTGTCGCGGTGACCGCTCGTCCGTTCGTCCGTCCGCGTTTTTCGATATCCTCCGTGGGAGTACGCGGGCAGATATATCTCCGCTCTGCGAAAGATATATCTCCCTCAGCGGTCGACGTGGACGTATGACCGAGGATCGGACCGGGTCGACGCCGTCCCAGTCCCGCGCCGGCGATGCACGGAGCCAGTGGCGCGAGACGCGAACGACGTTCCAGCGGGTGTACGACGTCGTCACCGGAACCACCGACTACGAGACCGCGAGCGGCGTCGCCGACCTGGCCGACTGTTCGACCGACGGCGCACGGGACGCGCTCTCACAGCTCGTCGAGATGGGAATCGCCGAGAAACGCGAGGGACGGCCGGCCGAGTACCGCCGGAACGAGTCCTACTTCCGCTGGCGGCGGGTCGAGGAGCTCGCGCGGGACAACACCGCGGCGGAACTCAGGGACGAGGTCGATGCACTCCTGCAGGAGGACCGGGAGTTCCAGGAGCGGTTCGGCGTCACCGACCCGGCAGCGGTCCCGCCGTCGTCGTTCGAGACGAGCGATCACGGCGAGATCCACGAACGGTGGGAGGCGCTCTCGCGATGGCGGAGCGTCCGCCGGGACGTCGAGGTCCTCCAGCGGGCGGCCCACCGCGCCGACGGGTACGAACACGACGACGCCAACGACGCGGCGTCGGCCTGAGCCACGGGGTCACGGACGCGATGCCGGAGTTCCCGCACAAGGGCGACTCGCCACCGGACGGTGCCCTCGACGTCACGACCCTTCAGACCGTCGGGCAACGGGCGGCGAGTCACCCGCTCGTCGAGTCCTGGTCGTTCACCCCCTCGAACGCCTCGCCGCGAACGCTCGAGATCCACCTTGACCCGGACGCGTATCCGACCGAAACGGACGCCGTTCGCCTCGACGTTCACTGGTTCCGTTCGGGTGACTACTACGTCCACTACGTCGAGACAGCGGGGGAGGAGCGGTACCAGTGTAGATGGGACCGACACCCGAAGACGAACGCACCGAGGGCGCACTTTCACCCGCCGCCGGACGCGGGCGACGCCGTGGACGCACGGCTCGGCACGCATCCGCTCGACGTCCTGTTTACGGTGCTCGACTGGGTGAGCGAGCGAGTGGAGTCACTCCACGCGGGCGGGGACTGACCGTCAGTCGGCAGACGCCGCCACGTCGTCCTCGGAGATCCCGTCCTCGGGTGAGATGCGCGCCAGCCGCATCGCGTTGGCCGTCACGCCCGTCGTCATCCCCGCGTCGCCGACGAGGACGGCCGCCCAGATGGGCACCAGCCCGAACGGCACGCCGACCGCGAGCGCGGCCTTCGCCCCGAGGCTCGTCCAGACGTTCTGCCGGATGATGCCGTTGCCCGCGTGGGCGAGGTCGTAGAGGTACGGGAGCTTCGTGAGGTCGTCAGCCATCAGGGCGATGTCGGCCGTCTCCAGCGCCGTGTCGGTGCCGGCGGCGCCCATGGCGATGCCGACCGTCGCGGTCGCCAGCGCCGGCGCGTCGTTGATGCCGTCGCCGACCATCGCCACGGTGCCGTGCTCGTCCAGCAGCGCCTCGACGGCCTCGACCTTGTCCTCCGGGAGCAGTTCGGCGCGGTACTCGTCGACGCCGACCTCCTCGGCGATGGCCCGCGCGGTCCGGTCGTTGTCGCCGGTGAGCATCGCGGTGGCGACGCCGGCCTCGCGGAGGCGCTCGACCGTCCGCTTCGCCTCCGGGCGGACCTCGTCCGCGACGGCGATGACGCCCTCGAGTTCGTCCTCGGTCCCGACGAGCACGACCGTCTTCCCCTCCGACTGCAGCGCGGGGACGGTGTCCTCCAGCAGGTCGAGGCAGTTGTGTCGCTCGCAGAGCTGTCGGGTGGTACGGGTGACGACGCCGCCGTCGGTCGCGGCGTGGACGTGCGAGAGGTCGAAGCCGAGCTCCTCGAACAACCCCGGCTTGCCGGCGTAGTGCTGGCGGCCGCCGAGTTCGGCGGCGACGCCCTTGCCGGTGATGCTCTCGAACGCGGTGACCTCGCGGTCGGCGGCAGAGCCGTTCGATCCGGCCGAGGCGCCCCCGTTACCCTCCGCGTGCGCGACGATGGCGTCGCCGATGGGGTGCTCGGAGCGCAGTTCGAGGCCGCGGGCGCACTCCAGCACGTCCGCCTCCGAGCGGTCGCCCAGCGGCACGACGTCGGTGACGGCGAGTTCGCCCCGCGTCAGCGTGCCAGTCTTGTCGAACGCCACCGCGTCGACGTCGCCCATCGCCTCCAGGTGGTCGCCGCCCTTCACGAGCACGCCGTTGCGCGCCGCGCTCGTCAGCCCCGAGACGACCGTGACCGGCGTCGAGATGACGAACGCGCACGGGCACGCGAGGACGATCAGCGTCAGCCCGTACACGACGTACGTCCCCCACGGCGCGCCGAACGCGAGCGGCGGGACGACCGCGAGCAGGGCGGCCGCCGTCACGACGATCGGGGTGTAGTAGCCCGCGAAACGCTCGACGAACTGCTCGCGCTCGGTCCGGTTCGCCTGCGCGTCCTCGACGAGTTCGACCACGCGCGCGAGGGTGTCCTCGCCCACGGCCGAGGTGACCTCGATCTCCAGGTAGCCCTCCTCGGCCACCGTGCCGGCGAACACCTCGTCGCCGGCGGTCTTGTCGACCGGGACGCTCTCGCCGGTCACGGGCGCCTGGTTCACGGCGCTGCCGCCGTCGCGGACGACTCCGTCGCGGGGGATCTTCTCGCCCGGCCGCACGACGACCGTCTCGCCCACGTCCACGTCCTCCGCCGGGACGGTCACCTCGGCGCCGTCGCGGACGACCGTCGCCTCGTCGGGCGAGAGGTCCATCAGCTCCCGGAGCGAGGTGCGCGCGCGGTCCATCGCGTACTCCTCGAGCAGCTCGGCGACGCCGAACAGCGTCGCCAGCATCGCGGCCTCGAAGTAGAACGGCTCCGCGAAGACGACGCTGACGATCACCGCGCCGGCGATGGCGATGCTCATCAGCAGGTCCATGTCGAGGCTGCGGTTGCGGAGCGAGTAGTAGCCGTTCCGGAACACCGCGGCGCCGGCGAGCGCCACGGCCGCGAGGTAGAACAGCGCCCCCACCGACACGGACGTCCCGCCGATCCCGATCGTCGGCCCGGTCGCCTCCGTGATCGGGTTCGCCAGCAGGAAGCCGACGGCCGTCAGCCCGGCCGCGAGCCACGTCACCACCGCGCGCCTGCTCCGCCAGACGCTCTCGCGGTCGGCGTCGGCGCTCGTCCCGCCCTCGGTCGACGAGTCGACCACCTCGTAGCCGGCCGCCTCGACGGCGGCGACGAGCGCGTCGAGGTCAGTTCGGTCCGGGTCGAACCGCACCACCGCGGTCCCGGTCGTCGGGAGCGTGTCGTACTCCTCGACCCCGTCGACGCCGTCGAGCGCGTTCCCCACCTTCCCGGCGCAGGATGCGCAGTCCATCGACGGGACCGAGAGCCGGACGGTCCCGTCCCCGTCGGCTCTGTCGGCGGCGACCTCGTAGCCGGCCGCCTCGACGCGCTCGACCACGGCGTCGGCGTCGGTTCGGTCTCCGTCGTAGGTGACCCGCAGCCGACCGGTCGTCGGCCGGGCGTCGATCTCGGCGACGCCGTCCAGCCGGGAGACGCTGGACTCCACCTTCCCGGCGCAGGCGGCGCAGTCCATCCCCGGCACGGAGAGGTCGACCTCGCCGATGGCGTCGCTCCCCACATCCTGCCGGTCCGTCGGTCGATCCCGCTGATCGGTCATTGTCGGAACTCAGCGCCGGGTTCCTATTAACTTGGCTGCTATCGGTCGGCGTCTAAGCGGGAATCTTTACTAAAAATAGCTGTCTGAGTTAATAACCCGGGCGACAATCGCAGCGCAGCGTGATAGGACTTCGACGGGTGACTGAGCATCGACGCGTGAGGGGATATCGACGGGAAATGGGGGGATCGACGGGAGATCGCGGGCCGGTGCGTGGTATCGGCGACGGCGTCACCGTAGGCGTTTGTACAGCCTCGCGGCCGCCTTCATCTCCCAGCTCCCCCGGTTCAGCGCCTGGTACGTGCGGAGGTCGGGGGCAAACTTCGCCTTGTACGTGCAGAGGTCCGGGTTGTTCGCGCCGAGGAGGTCGTACGACTCGCAGCCGCGCGCCTTCGCCGCCCGGAAGGCGTGCCAGTACATGAGATCGTACACCGGGACCGAGCGGGAGACGTCCCCGGCGGACTGCCACCCGTAGACGGTGCCGTCGTGCTCGAGGGACACCTCCCCGCCGCAGAACTCGCCGTGCTCGCGACACACGTGGGCGTGCAGCATCCCGTCCGGGAGTTCGCGGGCGACGTCGGCGACGAACGACGGCGTCACGTTGTAGTCGGCGCCCTTCTCCGCGTGGCGGGCCGCCGCCGCCTCGACGATCCGCTCGATCCCGTCGGTCCCCGCCTCGGCGATCTCGAAGCCGTCCGCCTCCCGCCGGACCGCCCTGCGGAGGTCCTTGCTGAACGCCGTGAGCAGGTCCTCCTCGTCCCGGGTCAGGTCGAGCACGTACGTGTAGCGGGGGGTAGCGTCGTAGCCGGCCCAGAGGAACGGCCGTTCGTCGTCGTAGGCCGGACTCGTCCGGACGTTCACGTACCGCGGGTCGAACTCCCGGTCGACCCTGTCGAGGACCGCCTCGACGAACCGCCGGTTCCGGCGGTCGCGCTTGCGCCGCTTGAGCCCCCCGGGGTTCAGCGGGGCCGGCCCGAGGTAGTGGACCTTGAGGTCCGGCGGCGGGGAGAACGCCGCCGTGAACGGGCCCTTCCGCATCTCGAACACCGGGAAGAGGCCGATCGGTTCCGCCCCCCTGTACCCGACGAAGGGGTGGAGCGTCGCGCCCGCGTGGTCGGCACAGACCTCGAGGAACTCGAACCGGTGGAACGGGGACGCCCCCGGGCTCCGCGCGAGGAGGTCGTTCCAGGCGTCGCCGTCGGAGACCTCCTCGACCGTGACGCTCACCGATCGAACACCCCTGATTCGGCGCCGTCGGACGACGCTCGATCCAGCCACCCCCTGCATCGAATCCGGACAGACTGGCCCGAGGCGACCGGCCGGGGAGAATACCATTGGTTGATACCAATCACGGCTAATCCGACGGCCGGATACGGACTTCGTTATGGACACGTTACCGTCAATTCAAGACGTTTAATTACCAGATGGTGTACGAGGGAGGGCTGTCGGAGGACAACTCGGGTTGTAGTAGGACCAGTTAACTCATGGTCCGGGGTCGCCATCGCCCCACATGAACGGAGCCGGCGGAACGACGTTCGCGCTCGCCGCAGGGACGACGCACACGGCGGCCATCCCCGGTATCAGCGCCGCCGGCGCGGACGCCGCCCTGCGCGTCCACACGCCGAGCGCCGACGCGGAACTGTTCGCGCTCGGGCGGTCGGTCGAGGCCCCGGTCGTGCCGGTCAGCCCGACCGGCTGTCCCACGCCCGCCGTCGTCACCCGTGCGGCACTCGAGGCGCTCGACGTCGACAACTCCGCCGACCCCGTCTCGACGCTCGTGCTCGACTGCGGGCTGGCTCGACCGACCGGTACGCCGACCGTCGACCTGGGCGCCGCACCGGGCGCCGACGTCCGCGAGCGAGTCGCCGTCCCCGGCGCCGAAGCGGTGTTCGAGGCCGCCCGCGACCGCGGCCGAGACCTGGAGTGCGAGCGCCTCGTCGTCGGCGAGACGGTCCCCGGCGGCACGACGACGGCGATGGCCACGCTGGCCGCGCTCGGCGAGCGCCGGGCCGTCTCCTCGTCGCTCCCCGAGAACCCCCTCGACCGCAAGCGCGAGGTGGTCGAGGCCGCGCTCGCAGCGAGCGACCTCGCACCCGGCGACTGCGCGGGCGACCCGCTCCGGGCGGTCGAACTGGTCGGCGACCCGACGCTGGCCGGCGTCGCGGGGCTCGCGACCGGCGCGCTCGACGCCGGCGTCGACGTGACCCTCGCCGGCGGGACCCAGCTCGCGACTGCCGGCCTGCTCTGCCGACACGCCGGCGTCGACGATCCAGTGACCCTCGCGACGACGTCGTTCGTCGCGGCCGACGACTCGGCGGACGTGGCCGGCCTCGCGGCCGACGCCGACCTCGACCTCGTCGTCACCGACCCCGGGTTCACCGACGACCATCCCGCGATGGCGGCCTACCGCCGGGGCGAGGCGAAGGAGGGCGTCGGCATGGGCGGCGCGCTCGCGCTGGCGGCGGAGGCGGACGCGCTGTCTGCCGTCCGCGACCGGCTGGTGGTGGTGTACGACCGGGTCGCCGACGACGCCAGCGGCACCGACGACGCCGACGACACCGGCGACGCGGGGGCCGAGGAGTGCGCGGAGGCGGAGACGCCGTGAGGGGGGTCGTGGTCGCCGGCACCAGTTCCGGCGTCGGCAAGACGGTCGCCACCCTGGCGGTCTGCCACGCGCTCGCCGCGGCGGGGCACACGGTCCAGCCGGCGAAGGCGGGGCCGGACTTCATCGACCCGAGCCACCACGAGGCCGTGGCGGGCGTCCCGTCGCGGACGCTCGACTGCTGGCTCCAGGGCGAGGACGGCCTCCGGCGGAACTACTGGCGGGGGACGGGCGGCACCGACGGGCACAGCCCGTCTTCTCGGGGGACGAGGTCCCCCGCTATCTGCGTCGTCGAGGGCGTGATGGGACTGTACGACGGCGACGGCTCCAGCACCGCGATGGTCGCCGAGGCGCTCGACCTCCCGGTCGTCCTCGTCGTCGACGCGAGCGCCGGGCTGGAGAGCGTCGCCGCGACGGCGCTCGGGTTCCGCGAGTACGCCGAACGTGCCGGACGCGACGTCGACGTCACGGGCGTGCTCCTCCAGCGCTGTCACGGCGGGCGACACGAGCGCGGCATCCGCGAGGCGCTCCCGGACGATATGTCCTACGTCGGTCGTATCCCGCCGAACGACGACCTCGCCGTACCGGATCGCCACCTCGGACTCCACATGGGCTCGGAGGCGCCGATCCCGGACGACGCGCTCGACGCCGCCGCCGAGCACGTGGAGACGGATCGACTGCTCGAATTGGCGCGGGAGCCGCCGCGTCCCGACCCCGTCGAGGAATCCCCGGCTGCCGACGATGTGGACGCCACCGTCGCCGTCGCCAGCGACGCGGCGTTCGCGTTCCGCTACCCCGCGACGATCGAACGGCTCCGCGAGCGCGCGACCGTCCGGACGTTCTCGCCCGTCGCGGACGACCCGCTCCCCGACTGTGACGCCGTCTACCTCCCCGGCGGCTACCCCGAACTCCACGCCGACGCCCTGGAGGCGAGCGACGCGCTGGCGACGCTGGCCGACCGGGCCGCCGATGGCCTGCCGGTTCTGGGCGAGTGCAGCGGGCTGATGGCGCTCGCGGAGTCGCTCACGACCGTCGACGGCGACACCCGGCGGATGGCCAGCGTCCTGCCGGGCGACGTGCGGATGCACGAGCGGTACCAGGCGCTCGATCACGTCGAACTGGAAGCGCGCGATGGAACCCTCACGGCGCCGGCCGGCGGACGGCTCCGCGGCCACGAGTTCCATTACTCGAGCGTCGACGTGCCGGGGGACGCTCGGTTCGCGTTCGACGTGCGTCGCGGCGACGGCATCGACGGCGAGCACGACGGGCTGACCGAGCACCGGGCGCTCGGGACGTACTGCCACGTCCACCCCGAGAGCGGGGCGTTCGACGCGCTGCTCGACTCCCTCTAGGTCGTCGCGGCCGACGCGTCCACCGATTCGACGGCCACCACCCCGACCGGCGGAAACTAAACCCTGGCTGTACAGGTCCAAGTATGAGCGAACAAGACGATTCGGACGGGCAACCCGGCGACGACGAACGCTCGCGCGACGACCGATTAGCGAACACGCCGGGGAAGGGCGTCACCCCGGAGGCGTCGGCCATCGAACCCGCCGCCCCCGAGGAGTTCGGGCTGGTACAGGCCTGGTGGGGCGACGGCAAGGGGAAGACGACCGCGGCGCTCGGCCTGGGGATGCGCGCAGCCGGTCACGGCTACCGCGTCCACCTGCTTCAGTTCATGAAGGGCGGAACCGCGAGCGTCGAGGCCGTCCGCGGCGAGTACAACGCCATCGCCGCGCTCCCGGGGTTCAGCTACGAGACGACCGGGAACTTCGGCTGGCACGGCTTCCTCGACGGGACCGACGACGGCGAGCACGCCGCCCGCGCCGAGGCCGCCCTCGCGCGCACGAGTGAACTAGTAGAGGCCGCGGGGGAGGCCGACCTCGACGCGCCGCTCCCCCTCGACGGCGACCCCGAGGACGGCGTCCACCTGCTCCTGCTCGACGAGGCGCTGTACGCCGCCAACCGGGGACTGATCGACTCTGAGGAACTCGTCGCGCTCGTCGAGGGGAAGCCCGAGGGGCTCGAACTCGTCCTCACCGGCGGACACGAGTCGCCCGACTACCTGCTCGACGCGGCGGACCTCGTCACGAACGTCCGCAAGGTGAAACACCCGTTCGACGAGGGCCAGCGGGCGCGGAAGGGCACCGAGTACTGAGCGGATGACCGGTCCAGCAGATTCGTCCAAGTCGTCAAAACCGTCCGAACCATCCAAACCCCCTGGGCGGTCAGGATCCGAGGAGCGGTCCGAGTCGGACGAAGGGGGAGAACCCGGCCGGGCGCCGACGCTGCTGGTCGTCGGCACCGCGAGCCACGTCGGCAAGTCCACCGTCGCGGCGGGGCTCTGCCGCCTGCTCGCCGACCGGGGGGACGACGTCGCGCCGTTCAAGGCCCAGAACATGAGCAACAACGGCCGCGTCGTCCCGACGCCCGACGGCGACTGGGGCGAGATCGGCGTGTCGCAGTACACCCAGGCGCAGGCCGCCCGGACGCCCGCGACGACGGACTGCAACCCGGTCCTGCTCAAGCCGCGCGGGGCCGGCGAGAGCCAGCTCGTCCTGAACGGCGAGGCCGTCGCCCACTACCCGGCCGGCGAGTACTACGAGGAGCACTGGGACGACGCGCTCGCGGCCGCCGAGGCGGCCCACGCGCGACTCGCCGCCGAACACGACGTCGTCGTCGCCGAGGGAGCCGGCTCGGCCGCGGAGCCGAACCTCAGCGAGCGCGACCTCGCGAACGTCGAGACCGCGCGCTTCGCCGACGCCCGGGTCGTCCTCGTCGCGGACATCGAGCGCGGGGGCGCGTTCGCGAGCATCGTCGGCACGCTCGAACTGATGCCCGAGGCGCTGGCCGACCGCGTCGCCGGCGCGGTGATCACGAAGTTCCGCGGCGACGACGCCATCCTCGCGCCGGCGCTGGAGGACCTGACGGAGCGGACCGGCGTCCCCGTGCTCGGCGTCCTCCCCCACGACGACCCGGGGCTCCCGGCGGAGGACAGCGTCTCGCTCCCCGCCGAGGGGGAGTTCGCGGTCGTCGGCGACGACGACGGCGTTCTGACCGGGCGGACGGTCACGGTGGGCGTCCCGCGGCTTCCCCGCGTCTCGAACTTCACGGACTTCGACCCCCTCGCCCGCGTTCCGGGTGTCCGCGTCGCGTACCTCCCGCTCGGCGCCGACCTCGACGGCTGCGACGCGCTCGTTCTCCCGGGGACGAAGAACACCGTCGACGACCTGCTGGCGCTCCGGACGTCCGGGTTCGACGAGCGCCTGGCCGACTTCGAGGGGCCGGTCCTCGGGCTCTGCGGCGGCTACCAGCTGCTCGGCGAGCGCATCACGAACGCGGACGTGGAGGGGACGGGGGAGTACGAGGACGCCGACGAGTTCGGTGGGATGGACGGGGTCGACGACGGCGCCGTCGTCGAGGGGTTCGGCCTGCTCCCCGTCGAGACGGCGTTCTCGCCGGAGAAGCGCGTCGAGGTGACGGAGGCGGCCCTCGACGGCACGGCCGAGGGTCCGTTCGCCGGCTCGACCGGGACGGTGTCCGGCTACGAGATCCACATGGGCGAGACGACCGCCACGGGTGCGGTCTCCCGGCCGCTCGGGCCCGGCAGCGCGGCGCGGGGGCTGACGGCGGGGACGTACCTCCACGGCCTGTTCGAGAACGAGTCGGCGCTGGAGGGGTTCGTCGACGCGACGTTCCGGGCTGCAGGGCGCGAGCGTCCCCCGGTCGACGACGAGACGGGGAACCCGTACGACGCGGCCGCCGAGTTGCTCCGGGAGCACGTCGATCCGGAGTCGCTGCTCGGGCCGGTCGTCGAATGAGATAGCGTCACGGTGGGGATTGGATTTCGGCGCGCGGCGGCCGCGCCTCGTGCGCGGCCGATGCGTTCGAGGGATGAGCACCGCAGTGAGCGAAGCGAACGAGGAGCGCAAGAGGCTGGGGAGGGTGAGGCTACGGCTGGGTAGGACTGAAAGGGGCCGCGGTCTGCGCGAACCCCGGGGACGCAAGCACTGCAGCGAACGACCGAAGGGAGTGAGCGAAGCGCACAGCGAGCCGCGGGAGCGCAGACCGCGGGGGCTTTCGAGGTGTTCTTCCCGTCAGGACCCCCGATCCGAATCCATCCAAACGACACCACTTCCTCGAACGCGACACACTTGTCCCGGGGAGGTCTCGATCCACCATGGTCGGAGAAGCCGAGCACCCGTCCGAGGACGCCGGGCCGCTCGACGGCGTGACGGTGCTCGACGCCTCGCGCGTGCTCGTGGGACCGTTCTGTACGATGCAACTGGGCGACCTCGGCGCGGAGGTCGTCAAGGTCGAGCGGCCGGGGACGGGCGATCAGACGCGGGGGTGGCACCCGCCGCGGTACGGCGACGCCGAGGAGAGCGCCTACTACATGAGCGTGAACCGGAACAAGCGCTCGATCACGCTCGCGCTCGACACGGCGGAGGGGCGCGAGGCGTTCCGCGACCTGGCCGCCGAGGCGGACGTGCTCGTCGAGAACTTCCGTGTCGGGCGGATGGAGAAGTGGGGGCTCGGCTACGCCGACCTCCGCGAGGCGAACCCCGGGCTCGTCTACTGCGCGCTCTCGGGGTACGGCGAGTGGGGGCCGGACCGCGACCGCCCGGCCTACGACATCATGATGCAGGCCGAGGGCGGGCTGATGTCCATCACAGGCGTCGACGGGGGCGAGCCGGTCCGGGTCGGCGTCGCGCTCGCGGATATCGGCGCCGGGATGTACGCGACCCAGGCGATCCTGGCCGCGCTGTTCGAGCGGGAGTTCGGCGACGGGACGGGCCAGAAGGTGGACGTGAGCCTGCTCGACGGGCAGGCGGCGTGGATGACCTACATGGCGACGAACTACTTCGCCACCGGCGACCCACCGGGGCGGATGGGGAGCAAGCATCCGACGATCGTCCCCTACCGCGCGTTCGAGACGGCCGACGACTACGTCGTCGTCGCGGTCGCCTCGGAGCCGACCTGGGAGCGGTTCTGTCGCGCGCTCGACCGCCCCGACCTGTACGCGGACGACCGGTTCGAGGTCAACACCGACCGGGTGAACAACCGCGAGGCGCTCGACGCGGAGCTGGAACCCTGGTTCGCGGGGCGCGAGACGGCGGAGACGCTGGAGCGCCTGGACGCCCACGACGTGCCGGCCAGCGGGGTGAACGACATGGCCGACGTGTTCTCGCACCCGCAGGTGCTCGCCCGGGGGATGCGCGCAAGCGTGTCGCACCCGACGGCCGGGGAGGTCGAGTTCCCCGGCAGCCCGATGCACCTCTCGCGGACGCCGACGACCGTCCGCCGGCACCCGCCCCTGCTGGGCGAGCACACCGAGGAGGTGCTCCGCGACCGGGGGTACTCCGACGAGGACCTCGAGGACCTGTACGCGGCGGGCGCGCTCGGCGACCGGTTCGAGGGGGAGTCGTTCGACGGAGGGGCGTTCGACGGGGAGGCGTCGGACGGTTGAGGAGGCGGTGTGGCGGGCCCTACTCCTGGACGTTCCCGCACTCGGTGCAGGTCAGCCGGAAGCGGCCGTCGGCCATCGCCACGTCCTTCGTCCGCTCGGCGTCGCACTCCGGGCAGTAGGCGCGCGACTGGAGGTCGTCCCAGTCGTGTCTCGCGCCCGGCGCGCCGAGCGCCCACCCGACGACGCGCTCGTCGGCGTCGTTGTACCCCGTCTGGAACTCGCCCGGCGGGAAGCGGATCAGCTCCCCGGCGTCGACGACGACCGACTCGCGGTCGACCCCGACGTCGAACGTGACGGTCCCCTCCTCCACGTAGAACACCTCCTCCTGGTCGTCGTGCCGGTGGAGACCGCCCGAGAACGACTCGCCCGGCTCCAGTTCGAAGTAGTTCATCGCGAAGTCGGTCGTCCCGAGCGCCCGCGAGACGGGCTTGCGGACGCTGTGGACCTCCATCGGGTTCAGTTCGGTGTCGACCTCGTCGACCGCGACCTTCTCCATGGCCGGTGGGTGGGACGAGTTCGTGAAAAAACGGTGTCCCTCGTCCCCGTCGCCGACCGCGAACGCGCGTCGAACCGCTTTTGCCCGCAGCGCACCGCTACCCGGCGTGTCCAGCCGAACCGTCCACGGCGTCCGGGTCCGCGGCGTCGACGTCGGTCCGGAGACTCGATGCTCCCACTACGGGACCGACCGGGACGTCGTCGCGCTCCGGTTCGGCTGCTGTGAGGCGTACTACCCCTGCTTCGAGTGCCACGAGACCGTCGCGGACCACGACTCCGAGCCGTGGCCCCGCGAACGGTTCGACGAGCCGGCGGTGCTGTGTGGCGTCTGCGGCGCGGAACTGACGGTCGGCGAGTACCGAGACTGCGGCCACTCCTGCCCGGACTGCGACGCGGCGTTCAACCCCGGCTGTGCGGCCCACGAGGACCGGTACTTCGAATCGTGAGGCCGGGTTCGTCGTGCGAGCTCTTGGCGTCGAGTCAACCGAGATAGTCAACCAGTGCTCCGATCGCCTCGTCGACGAGCGTCCGATCGAGTCGCCCCTGCCAGAAGTCGATGTCCGCAGCGTCGAGCGACTGGACGCCCCACGGTACGATGTAGCTCCGAGTGGGCGTGCCACCGTGGGTCCAGTCCGCTTCGGGAATCGCCAGCAGTCCATCGGGCCACGTTCGCGTCGTCAGCGTCAGGGTGATGTACTGGTCGCCGTGGAACGGTCGCCCATCGTGGTTCGATATCACGATCCAGGGACGCGCGGCGCCGGCGCCCTTGAACGGGTCCTCGCCGTATACGACGTCCCCCGGTTCGTACACCGTGTTCGTTCCGGAATCGGTCACTCGGCGTCCTCCGAACCCGGATGAGGACCGTCGGCGGCGTGGGCCCGCCACGCCTCCTCGTCCTCCTCACCGAGGCGATCGTTGAACAGCGCCGTCGCCCGCTCGTACCCCGAGTATTCGCGGAGGCGCGACTCGTCGTCCGTCACCGCCCAGTAGGCCGCCTTGTGCTCGACGAGGTCGCGACCCTTGAGTCGCGTCAGCGCCGTACTGACCGCGCCCTCGTCGACGTCAAGCCGTGCGGCGAGTTCGCGAGCCTTGAACGCGCGGTCGCGGTTCGCGAGGAGGTAGCCCAGCACCTGTTCGGGAACGGAGGCCTCCGAGAGTTCGTCCTCGCTGGCACGCTCGAACGTGTCCCGGTCGATCGACATTCCTGTCCGAAGGTAGCGTATGAGGTGATGTAAGTGTTCGTGCTGAAATCAGCGTGATCGACGTAAGAAGCGTCGGCATCGTCCGACCACCCCCATAAATACTAAGCCTTAATAATCGAAACCACCTCAGTTCATACATGACAGTCGTCAGCGTGTCCATGCCGGACGACCTCGTCGACCGCATCGACGAGTTCACCGAGGAGCACGGCTACACGGGCCGGAGCGAACTGCTCCGCGAGGCGTCAAGGAACCTCCTCGGGGAGTTCGAGGACAAACGACTCGAGGACCGGGAGCTGATGGGCATCGTCACGGTCGTCTTCGACTACGAGGGCACCGCCGTCGAGGAGCGCATGATGCAGCTCCGCCACGAGCACGAGGAGCTCGTCGCCTCGAACCTCCACAGCCACGTCGGCGACCACAACTGCATGGAACTGTTCATCCTCGAGGGGACGCTCGAGGAGATCTCCACGTTCGTCGGGAAGATCCGCGCGACCCAGGACACGACGACGGTGGACTACTCGGTGACGCCCATCGACAGCGGCGACCTGCTGGAGTAGTCGCCGGGACGGTTCACCCCCAGTCGTGGGGTACGGAGTCCCGGGCCAAACTCCGGAAAGCACTCGAAAACTGGGGTGGGTGTTATCGCGGACGGTGCCGTCAGGTCCGTATGGACCCCCACATCACCCTGGTCACGCTCGGCGTCGAGGACCTCGACCGGTCGATCGAGTTCTACCGCGACGGGCTCGACCTGCCGATGCAGGAGCGACCCGAGGACGAGACCATCGCCTTCTTCGACCTCGAAGGGGCGATGCTGGGGCTCTACCCCCGGGACCTGCTCGCCGAGGACGCGACCGTGTCGCCGGAGGGCTCCGGCTTCGGCGGCGTCACGATCGCCCACAACGTCGCGGATCGGGACGCCGTCGACGCCGTCCTCGCGGAGGCCGAATCCGCGGGCGGGGAACTCGTCAAATCGGGGCGAGAGGCCGACTGGGGCGGCTACTCGGGCTACTTCGCCGACCCCGACGGCCACCTGTGGGAGGTGGCGTGGAACCCCTACCTCTCGGCGGACTGATCCGTCCGCCGCGGCGGAGGCGCCGCCCCGACGGATCGCCCCCGAACCACCCGCACGGAACCCGGAGTCGCACGCCACCTGGTATTCTACGTGATATTTTAACGGGAACACCTATGAACGAGTTCGAGCGATTCGCACTCGGATACTTATATGGAGAACGCTTTACTCGGTTCCGAATTCGATGCTCGCCCTCCGGATTCCTCTTCAAGCGGGGACCACGTCGGCTCCCGTTCGCTGCCGACGTGGACCGCGATTGACGGCCGGGACCGCGAACTCGCGTTCGCGGCGATCGAGTACGCGTCCTGGGAGGAGATCGACGGCGTCGTCGCGATGTACGACGACTTCGAGGAGAAGCACGCCGCACAGGGGCTCCCGCCCCGGAAGGGGGACGATATCCGCGAGTGGCTGACCGCCCTCCGATGCGGCCTCCACGTCGTCGCGCGCCACGACGGGCGGACCGTCGGGCACGCGACCCTCGTGTCGGGCGAGGAGAGCGATGTAGGGAGTGGCTCGGGCGACGAGCGCGAAGCGGGACACGAACTCGCCATCTTCGTCCACCAGGACTACCGGAACGCCGGAGTCGGCACGCACCTGCTCCGAACGTTGCTCTCGTACGCGGGGACCGTCGGCGTCGAGCGCGTCTGGCTCATGGTCGAACGGCACAACCGCGCGGCTATCGCGCTCTACGACGACGTCGGGTTCGAGACGGTCGAGGTGTCGGGGGGAACTGTGGAGATGGAACTCGATCTCGACGAGTCGGCCGTCTCGCGGCTGCCGGCGAATCCGGCCTGACCGGTCGGGGATCCAACCGAGAGCAGGGTTCGAGTTCCCGAGTAGTCGGAACGCGCGACCCCGATTCGGGGTCGTCGCAGGCGTACCGCATCCCCGTCTGATGGGCGACTGTCAACGACCGTGCCGGGAGCTGGTAACCATTCGTCCACTTGTTTTCGTACAGTAGTCCTTGCAGCGAACAGGCTTATTGAAATTCGCGGCCGCTTCGAACCCGGAGTAACTCCCCACATGTTCTACCACGACGACAGGCTCCAGTACGAGGTCGAGGTCGAGGAACCGAACCCGGTGTTCGCGAAGATGCTCCAGCAGGCGATCGGCGGCGTCGAGGGCGAGATCCGCGTCGCCATGCAGTACATGTTCCAGGCGTGGGCGATCCCCGACGAGCACGCCGAGTACCGCGCGATGGTGATGGACACGGCCGCCGAGGAGCTGGGACACATCGAGATGCTCGCGACCGCCGTCAGCAAGAACCTGGAGGGGTCGCCGCTCTCCCTGGCGGACGTGAGCAACGACGGGGAGATGGGGCTCGCCACCCTCGCCGGGATGCAGCCCCGCCAGATCCTCTCCACGGGGCTGAACGCGATGCCCGTCGACTCGAACGGCGTCCCATTCAACGGGAGCTGGGTCGTCGCCAGCGGGAACCTCGCGGCGGACATGTACGCGAACATCATGGCCGAATCGACCGGACGGCTCCTCGCGACCCGCCTCCACGAGATGACCGATGACCCCGGGATGAAGGACATGCTCGAGTACCTCATCGCCCGGGACACCATGCACCAGAACCAGTGGGTCGAACTCCTGAAGAGCCTCGGCGACCCCGAGGAACTGCTCGACGTCCATCCCATCCCCGACAGCTTCCCGGACGAGGTGGAGAACCAGGAGTTCAACTACGCGTTCCTCTCGACGAACGCGGAGCGGCAGGACGACCCGGGCATGCCGTGGACGGAGGGCGAGTCACCGGACGGCGAGGGGACGTTCTCGTACACGACCCAGCATGACATCGAGGGGGCGCCGCGCAACGTCGACAAGGCCGACCCGCAGACGTTCAACGAGCCCGCGCCCCAGGACGAGGACTGACCCGAGCGATCGACGGACGCCGGACGGATGGGCGCGTCGACCCCCCGAGACGGGGACCGGTCACCCTGGCCGACGGTGGCAGCGGCGCCAGGTCGTGACCACGTTCACCCCGGTTCCTGATCCGTTACCCCACGTCTCCGAGCGATTATCGCCGTTCCGAACGACGGTTCGTCCGCGATGGCCGCGCAATTCGACACCATGCACGACCTGTTCGTGCACGAACTCCGGGGCGCGTATCACATGGAACGCCGTCTCGTCGAAATCCTCGACGAGATGGCCATGAACGCGACGAACGACCGCATCAGCACCGGGTTCGCGGACCACCGCGACGAGACGCGCCAGCACGTCGAGCGTGTCGAGGAGGCCTTCCGGGCGCTTGGTCTCGAACCCGAGGAACGGCAGTGCGCCGTGGTCGAGGCGCTGGACGAGGAACGGGAAATCGTCGAGGAGGGCGTGACGGACCCCGACCTCCTCAACCAGTTCTACCTCGGCGCGGGGATGAAGACCGAGCGCATCGAGATCACGACGTACGACAGCCTCCTGACGATGGCCGACCGGCTGGACCTCGGCGACGACGTGACGGACCCGCTCCAGCGGAACCGGGACAGCGAGGACACCGCGCTCAAGGAACTGAAGGCGCTGAGCACCGCGTCCGACCTCAAGGACCTCTGGGACAGTCTCACGCCCTGAGCTGCGGGGGCGGGGACCCCCGATAGCGGACTCCGTCCTGCCGGAGCGAGCCACGGCCGAGCGCCGACGGCCGATAGACCGAACTCCCCCGGGCGGCACGGTCACGGTAGCGATGAGCCGAACGAACGGGAACGACTCGGACGGGAAGCGCAACTGACGCGGCCGGGAGGAGGGCGCGACCGGAACGAGCGGGGCGATCTGCCCTGGCATTAAGACGCGCCCGCTCGGACCGTCGGCATGGTCCTCCCGATCGCGTTCGGCTGGCGCCACCTCCTGTTCGCGAACTGGCCCGTGGACGCCGACCTGATCGACGCCCACCTGCCCGACGCCCTCTCGGTCCAGACGTACGACGGCACCGGCTGGCTCTCGGTCGTCCCGCTCACGAACGTCCACGTCCGGCCGCGCGGCCTCCCGAGGGCCGCCGGCGTCACCCTCCCGGAACTGAACCTGCGGACGTACGCCACCTGCGAGGGGGAGCCGGGAACCTACTTCTTCAGCCTCGACGCGCAGGGGGTCGCGAGCGTCGTCGGCGCGCGGTTGCTCCACCACCTGCCGTACTTCTACGCGCGGATCGACCACCGGGTGGACGACGGGCGCGTCCGGTTCCGGAGCCGGCGGCTCCACCCCGGCGCGCGGCCGGCCCACTACGCGGCGAGCTACCGGCCGGACGGCGACCCCTTCGAGGCGGATCCCGGGTCGCTCGCCGAGTTCCTGACCGAGCGACGGCGGCTGTACACGCAGGGCTACGACGGCGCGGTCAGGTACACGGACGTGGAACACGACCGGTGGACGCTCTACCCCGCGTCCGTCTCGACGAAGCAGAACACGCTCTTCGAGGGGGACGGGTTCGACCATCCCGACACGGAGCCCGTGTACTACTACACCCCCGGCACCGACGTCGTCACCAGCAGGAACAAGCGGTGGACGCCGACGGGGTGAGGCGGCCTCACCCCTCGTCGTCGCTCGCTCGGTAATCGGTCAAAAAAACCCCGCGACGGGGACGATCGAATCCCGCTCGCCGCCACGGAGGGACGCGGGACGGCCCGCGCTACTCCTCGTCGTCCTCGCTCCCCTCCTCGGCGCTCGCCTCGCCCTCGCTCTCGTCGCCCTCGACCTCCTCGGCGACGCTCTCGGTGGTCTCCGCGACCTCCTCGATCTGCTCGGAAGCGTCCTCGCCGCCCTCCTGGACGCGGTCGGCGGTCTCCTCGCCGACCTGCTGAATCCGGTCGGCGGCCTGGTCGGTGACGGCGTCGATCCGCTGGGCCGCCCACCCGGCCCGGCTGGCCGTCATCTCGGCGACCGACTGGGTCCGGCCGCTGGCCTCGTCGATGTTCTCCCCGACGGAGCCGGACCGCCGCTTCATCGCGTAGCCGAGCGCGGCGACGGCCCCGACGCGGAACAGCATCGAGAGGAAGCGTCGACCCCTGGAACGCCCGCCGGTGGACTCCTCGGTCGTCTCGGTGATCGACTCCGACATCAGGTCGGACCCCTCGTCGCCGCCGTCCATCGTCCGCCGCCACCGGACGAGGTAGCCGAGGGCCGCGCCGAACCCGACGAGCGTGAGGGTGCCGAGGATGCCCCGACCGCCGGACGACCCCTTCGTGTCGGAGTCCGGTGGCCCTCTCGCCGCCTCCTTGATCCCCTCCCGGACGGCGGTGCTCATCGATCTCGCCAACGTTTCCTTCCGCTCTTCTGTCAGAATACCGTCCGTACTTGCCCGCATGGTTCGAACGTACCGTAGTATGGGCAAAACCGTTCGGCCTGCATATCCGGGTGAGGGCCCGCACACCTCGAACTGGCCATCGACGGGATCGGCCCGCGAGCGTTGTAGTGTATTCCTGTTAACTATCGGACAACGCGCCCGAAACGTCGCCGTCTCCCCGAATCGTCCCCGGCGGGGAAGTCGACGGGCGTCGTACGCACTGTCACGGGTCGGATCGACCAGTGGCCCCGAAACGACAAAGAAGTTAAGAGAACGTCAGGTGTGGTATCAGCTAGTATGGGAGCTACTGACGAGGCTGAACGGACGTACGGCGACATCGACGACGTCGAGGTCGCCCCGGAGGGCGGCTGGAACGCACAGTTCGTCGACGGCGAGTGGCGGTCGGCGGCCGGGCGGGACACGATCACGGTGAACGCGCCGGCGACCCGGAGTCCGGTGGGCGAGGTTCCCCGCGGGACGACGGACGACCTGGACGAGGCGTTCGCAGTCGCGGAGCGGGCCCAGCAGGAGTGGGCGAACACGCCCCCGCAGGCGCGCTCGCGGATCGTCTCGCGGGTCGCGTCCCTCCTGGAGGAACACGCCGGGGACGTCGCCCACCTGACCGCGATCGAGGGCGGCGGGGTTCGGGCGAAAGCCGAGTTCGAGGCCGGCGCGGCCGGCGGGGTGGCCGCACACGCCGCCGGGATGTCGCTCCGCAACCGGGGGGAGCAGTCCGACTCCATCGTCCCGGGGAAGGAGAACATCGTCGTCGAGGAGCCGGTCGGGGTCGTCGGGGTGATCACGCCGTGGAACTTCCCGCTCGTCCTCTCGATGCGGGCGGTCGCGCCGGCGCTCGCGCTCGGCAACGCCGTCGTCCTGAAGCCCGACGAGCACACCCCCGTCACCGGCGGCCTCCTGCTCGCCCGGCTGTTCGAGCTGGCGGGGCTTCCCGACGGCCTCCTCAACGTCGTCACCGGGTACGGCTCCGACGTCGGCGACCACCTCTCCGGCCACGAGACGCCGTCGGTCATCTCGTTCACCGGGTCGACCGAGGTGGGTCGCCGCGTGGCGAGGAACGCGGCCGAGAACCTCCACCTCCCCGCGCTGGAACTTGGCGGGAACAACGCACACGTGGTCACCGACGACGTCGACCTCGACCGTGCGATCGAGGCGGGCGCGTTCGGGTCGTTCACCCACCAGGGCCAGGTGTGCATCTCCATCAACCGCCACCTCGTCCACGAGGACGTCTACGACGAGTACGTCGCGGGACTCGCCGCGGCCGCGGAGAGCCTGCCGGTCGGCGACCCCCTCGACGAGGAGTCGGTCGTCGGGCCGATCGTCAACGAGTCGCAGTTCGAGCGGATGATCAGCTTCCTCGAGGACTCCATCGAGATGGGCGCCGAGGTCGAGGCGGGCGGCGACTACGACGACCCGTACGTGGAGCCGACGGTGCTCTCGAACGCCACCAACGGGATGCCGACGGCGTGCAACGAGCACTTCGGCCCCATCGCGCCCGTCATCCCCTTCTCGAGCGACGAGGAGGCCGTGGAACTCGCCAACGACACGGAGTTCGGACTGTCCGGGTCCGTCCACTGCCGGGACGTCGGACGGGCACGGTCGATCGCCGACCGGATGGAGACCGGGATGGTCCACATCAACGACCAGCCGCTCAACGACGACCCGCAGGCGCCGTTCGGCGGCGTGAAAGCGTCGGGAATGGGGCGGTACAACGATCGGTGGATCGCGGACGAGTTCACGACCACCCGGTGGATCTCCGTCCAGCACGAGCCCCGCGACTACCACTGACGACAGCGTCGATCGCGTCCTCGCCGGCCGACGGGCGGCACGGACCGACCCTTTTACGCGGGGGCCCTCCCGGGAAGGTGGACTCGAACCGCTCACGGGAGCACGGCCGTCGCGGTAACGGAACGTATAAGTCCGTTATCCCTTTTACACCGTACAAACATTAGCTGGCCGAGAAAACACGGTATGTTCCCGGGCCGGAGCGAAGTAAGCGAATGCTATATGTGTAACCACAGAATGGGTCTCAGGTAGACGTGACCGACGGTTCCAGGAAGCGGAGGGGCGGCGACTGGTTGGGGCGGAGCGCCACGTACGTCGTTCTCTTGCTCCTTTTCCTCTCGCTCGTGACGGCCCCGGCCGCCGCGGCCGCGGGTGTCGAACGGACCACGCAGGGTCCGACGATCGGGAACGTGTCGTTCCAGGAGGGCAGCGGGCTGGCCGACGTACAGGGGAACACGACGTTCCTCTGGCTGGGCGAACCACAGACCCTTACGGTCCAGGTCGGCGACGACGGGAAGATCACCGGCCGCGAGCTGTGCGTCTTCTCGAGGCCGGAGCCGAGCGGCTCCTCGCAGGAACTCGCCTGCGAGCCCATCCGTTCGGCCGGGCAGAACAACGTCACCGTCGACAGCTGGCCCGAGGACCTCACCGGCGAACAGACGGTCACGGTCACCATCAGGAGCGTCGTCAACTCGAGCAACGTGACCGACGAGACGACGCTCCCCGTCCACGTCCTCAACCGGACGGACGACCTCGACAGCGACGGCCTGACGAACGAGGAGGAGGTCGAGGCCGGGACGGACATCCACTCGGCCGACACGGACAAGGACGGGGTCGAGGACGGTCCCGAGGTGAACACCTACGGGACGAACCCGACCGACCCGGACACCGACAGCGACGGGCTCCGGGACAACACCGAGATAAACGGCGGGACGAACGTCACCGTCCCGGACTCGGACGGCGACAGCCTCCTCGACGGCGAGGAGGTCAACCAGCACGACACCGACCCCCTCAACCCGGACACGGACGGTGACGGGCTGAACGACGGCGAGGAGGTCAACCAGCACGACACCGACCCGAACAACCCCGATTCCGACGGTGACGGGCTGAACGACGGCGAGGAGATCAACGAGCACGACACCGACCCGCTCGAGCCGGACACGGACGGCGACGGGCTGAACGACGGCGAGGAGGTCAACCGGTACGGCACCGACCCGGACAGCGCGGACACCGACGGCGACGGGCTCGGGGACGGCACGGAACGGCGGATCGGCACCTCCCCGACCTCGTCGGCCGACGTGCTCGTGCTCGGATTCGTGGTCCTGCTCGCGCTCGTCGGGGCCGGCTACGCGCTCACCCGAATAGACCGCGAGGAGGCGCTCGACCGGCTCCCGTTCTCCCTCGGATCGGGCGGCGCGGACAGGCGGAACCGGGCGAACGGGAGCGCCGGCCGGGCGCCGACGAACCCGGGGAACGACGGGTACTCGGACACCGAGGTGCTGACCGACGAGGATCGCGTGATGAAGCTCCTGCGCGAGTACGGCGGCCCCATGCCCCAGAAGGAGCTCTCCGACGAGACCGGCTGGTCCGCCTCGAAGGTGAGCCGCCTGCTCTCGAGCATGGAGGAGGACGACAAGATCACGAAGATCACGATCGGCCGCGAGAACGTCATCAAACTCGGCGGCGAACACCAGAACAGCCCCTTCGACCAGGAACGGTAGTCGCCCGTCGTCGCGGCGGGGGAAGGGATCGGTCCGCGCCCGGCGAGCGGGCCGACACCGACGCGGTTCTAGCGGCGTTCACGACGGTCCCCCAGGCGACCGTACGGCCCCATCCTGCAATCAGATGGTAAGTAAACCTTCGGTAAACAGTTGCAAACCCTTTCAAACACGTCCATTGGGTGCAATTCGACCGAACAATCTCGAGTACATATGACCCCGCTCCTCTCTGTACCGACCACATGCACGAGTTGACGGGATTCCAGCGCGACCTCCTGTTCGTCCTCAGCGGGATCGGCACCTCGAACGGCCAGCAGCTGAAGCGCGAACTGCAGCGCACGCTCGACCAGTCCGTCCTGTCGGGACGGATCTACAGCAACCTCGAGACGCTCGTCGAGGGGGGGTACGTACTGAAGAGCGAGCGCGACGGGCGGACGAACGAGTACCGCCTCTCCTCGCGGGGGGAGGAGGTGATCCGGGGCCGGTTCGAGTGGCAACGTCGGCAGGCGGACCCGAGCCTGGTCGTGAAGTAGCGACCGCGCAACGATCCGCAACGACGGGAGGTCCGCTGGCCGACGTTTTTCACCGCAGACGAGTGGCGAACCATACGCAGAACGCGCCGAGCAGACACCCGGCCACCACGTCGGTCGCCCAGTGGATGCCGAGGTACATGGTCGAGAACACGACGCTCGCCGCGATCGGGATCGCGACGAGGGGCCACCGGGGGAACCGCTCGCGCGTCTCCCACGCGAACAGGGCGATCGTGACCGAGAGCGACGTGTGCAGCGACGGGAAGACGTTCGTGTTCGTGTTGACCTGACTCGTGAGGATCTGGGTCTGCGGGTAGGTCGCGTACAGCAGCGGCTCGACCTCGGTGGGGAGCATGTTCCGCGGGCCGTAGGAGACGAACAGCGTGTACAGCAGGAGGCCGATTACGTAGTTGAGCGCGACGCCGATCGAGGCCCGCTTCAGCGGGCGGAGGTCCTCGATGGACGCGTACGCGACGAAGGGGAACGAGAGCAGGAAGACGTAGCCGCAGAGGTATACCGTCGCCAGGTACGCCGTGAGCCACGGCGTCGCGAGCGACTGCAGGTCCGCGACGAACGACCCCTCGATACCGTGGATCGCGCCCGTGATGTTCCACCCGATGACCTCCGACACCTCCGGCGAGACGGTTCGAAGCGCCTTGTTGACGCCGAGGACCGCGAAGAGGAGCCCGATCCACTGGAGCACCTCCCGTGGGCGCGACCGCAGGTTGTCCACGACCCCCGCGAGGCCGTCGCGACCGAGCAGCGCGACCGCGGTGACGGCCGTCGCGAGCGCCGCTCCACCGACCACGACGGCGGTGACGAGGAGCAGGGACACGGCTACGAACTCCCCCCCATCACCGTGTCAGGAGCCTGCCGTCCGACGAGTACCGGTAGCCGGCCTCCCGGAAGTTCTCGCGGGCCTTGTCCACGTCCAGGTGTCCGTTCTCCCCTGCGAACGGGACCACGATGTCGCTCGCCCCGCCGCCGAGGTCGGGGGAGAGCGGCCCGTCGCGGCCGAGGGGGCTGACCGCCGGCTCCGCGAAGCCGCCGAAGAACTCCTCGACGAGGGACTCCCTGTCGAGGAGGGCGGCGACGGCCCGGCGGAAGCGGGTGTTGCTGTTCGGCGCCTCCCTGACGTTGAACCCGACGTGGTAGAACGCGTTCGGATGGGTGACCCGGAGCGCGAGGTCCGGCGCGCCCCCGATGTCGGGGACGGTCTCCGGCGGGACCGGCGAGGCCGTCGCATCGGCCGAGCCCCCCGCGACGAGTTCGACCGCCGCGGCCCCCGACGGCACGACGGAGAACTCGAGCGCGTCGAACGCGAACCCGCCGGCGTACCGCGCCGGGGGGCCCTCGATCGACTCCCGCGCGAGGAAGTGGTCGTCGAACCGCGTCAGGACGAGCGACTCCTTCTCCTTCGACCGGTCGAACCGCAGCGGCCCGCTCCCGACGGGGGTCGGGTTGTCCCAGACGAGCGCCTCGGTGATCGAGTCCGCCGCCGCGAGCCCCGCGATGCTCGCCGGTTCGTTCCGATCTGCCCACTCGAGTTCGGGGAGGATGGGGGCCGCGAACGCCGCGGCGGCGACCCGACGGCTCGTCGGCCCGAACTCGAGCTCGACCCGGTCGTCCCCCCGAACCGACACCGACTCCACGAGCGACGCCTCCCGGCGGTAGTTCGGGGCCGGAACGGCGTTCTCGAGGGCGCCGAGGGAGGTGTCGGCGAGGAACCGGTAGGTGAATGCGACGTCGGCGGCGGTGAGCGGTTCGCCGTCGTGCCACGTGAGGTCCTCGCGGAGCGTCACGACCGCCGTCAGTCCATCGCCGTCCGCGCCGCCCCCCCACTCCCAGTCGGACGCGAGCCACGGGCCGACGGACCCGTCGATCCACCGACCCAGCGAGTCGTAGATCAGCCCCGTGACGGCGGTTCCGGTCCGGTACTCCACGGCGAGCGGGTTCAGGTTCTCGGTCGGCCGCGAGTCCCCGAGGGTCACCCGGAGCCGCGACTCCTCCGACCGATCGCCAGCCGGCCGCCCGGTGACGGCGTCGAGTTCCGCGTTCGTCCGGCTCGTCTGGGGTCGACCGGCTTCGAGGTAGTGCAGCGACGTCGACGCTCCGTCGGACGCCCAGCCCGTGACCCGGTCGGTGTGTGCGGTCCTGATCTCCTCGGGGAACGCGAGGACCGAGAACGGCTGGTCGCGAACGACGACGCGCTCGATCTCACGCAGGGTCCGCTGGCGCGCCGTGCCCGACTGACCGCGCTGGGCGTCGAGCAGTTCGTCGAGTTCCAGGCTGGCGTAGCCGAACGGGTTCCCCCACCCCGGTTCGCCGTTGAACCGGGAGTGGAGCAGCGGCCGGAGGAAGTCGGGGTCGTGCGCGTGGGGGAACCGTGCGACGTACAGGTCGAACTTCTGGTTCAGGAGGACGTCGCGGTACAGCTCCTCCCGGCTCGCCAGCACCACCTGCGCGTCGACGCCGACGGTCGTGAGCCGGTCGGCGAGCGTGCGGGCCACGGTCGTCGCGCGCGTGTCGGCGTCCGCGGGGACGGTCTTGATCGAGAGCGACAGCTGTTCGGGGCTATCCCGGCCCACGAGTGCCCGCGATCGCTGGATGCACCCGCTTCCGACGAGGGACGCCGCCCCCGCGAGGACCGCGCGTCGTCGCACGGAGGGGCCGGAACCGCTCCCGTCGCCGTCGGTGGGAGGACCGGAGTCGCTCGCGTCGTCGGCGGCGGAGGGCGGAGTCGAGTGGTCGCTGGATACCATGTGAGGGGAGGGTCGTCCACGTGGACGAGGTCGGAAGACGTTATTACGCGATTGTTAAGTTGCCGAATCGGCCGTCGAGGCCGCTCCGAACCCCGCCGCGAGCGCGCCCTCCCTCCCGTTCCAGTCGCGGGTCCGTCAGGTACGCGCCAGTGTCGCGCGCGGGACGCCGTGTCACCCGTCGCGTGTCGCCCGTCGTGGGTCGTATCGGACGCGGGGCGGGTTCACGGGTAGAAGTATATCCCGAACTCGGCGCCGCACCGGTCGCAGGTCACGTCGCTTCCGAGCAGCGGGGCCTCCCCGGCGGGCGGCGCGGCGTCCTGCGGGTCGACGTCCGGAACCGGGCCGAACGCGGTCTCGCAACTCGGACACTCCGGGTTGACAGCGGCCATGGTCGAGCGAACTGTTCGTCCCGCAGTAGCTTTGCTATCGACACGATAAGCGCCGCCGCTCCGACCCGCTCCCGACGGGTCCGGGCCGGCCCGGACGTTCGCGGACGGTTGCACGGGCGAGCGGAACCCCTTAGATGGGATATAAGTATCCGGACCGGGCGACGACGTGTCCTCGCGCCACCAGCGCGCGTGACACCGCATGTTCGATCTCACCGCATTCCAACGCGACCTGCTGTTCACGATATCGGGCTTCGAGGAACCTCACGGGCTGAAGCTGAAGCGCAGCCTCCAGGAGGACTACGAGGAGGAGATCAGCAACGGTCGCCTCTACCCCAACCTGGGCGAACTCGTCGACCGGGGACTCATCAGGAAGGGAAAACTGGACGACCGGGCCAACACGTACCAGATCACGCGGGAGGGGCTTCGCGTGCTCCGGCGCCGGCGCCAGTGGGAGGAACGGTCCGTTCCGGACGGGCTCGTCGGGACGTAGGTCCGACGCGGGGGAGGCTGGTGGAGCGGCGGTCCGGTTCGTGACCGTCGGTTCGGCCGCTCCGACCGCGGAACCGAACGTGGACGACGCCCGCGACGGACCGACCCTGGGGGGGAAGCGGTCCCGAGCCGGGCGGCCGTATCCCGTGCGTAACCGCGGTCGCGCGCGCCGATTTCGGCTTACATTCTTTATAATAAAGCCCTCGGGCCGCCGCGTGCGTGTATGGAGCGCCGAAGCGGGTACCGCCTCGTGTTCGTCGTCGTCGTCGTTCTCTCGGGCGCCGTCCTCTCGGCCGGCGCGCTGTCCGGCGACGGCGGTGACGCGACCGCGTCCGCCGGGGGGAGCATCACCGGCGACGGGGAGACGGTCGCACCCCCGCGCGACGGCATCACGGTCGTCGCGACGGACTCGAACACGTGGCTGGGGAGGGAGAGCGACGGCCCGCGAGCGAACGCCGAACTCGTCGCCGTGGGGCCGGACGGCGAGCGGATCTACTACAACGATAGCCACACGCGCTACTGGGACGTCGACCCGGTCGAGGGGACGGACGCCACCGTCGAGTACGTCTACGCCGACCACCTCGAACCCGAGGACTGCGGCGGCGAGGAGGTCTGTACGCGCAACGGCATCGAGCGCGTCAACCTCACGACTGGGGAGGTGACGGAGGTGTTCAGCCGGGTCACGCCGGGCAAGCACTCGACCCGGTGGCACGACGCCGACCGGATCGACGGGTCCACGATCGCCGTGGCCGACATCGAACGCGATCGCGTGTTCGTCGTGAACACGACGACGAACAATCTGGAGTGGTCTTGGAACGCGCAGAACAAGTTCCCCGTCGCCGACAGCGGCGGGCCGTACCCCGAGGACTGGACGCACCTCAACGACGTCGAGGTGCTCGAGGACGGTCGGATCATGGTGAGCCTCCGGAACCACGACCAGGTCGTCTTCCTCGACCGCGAGGAGGGGCTGCTCGGGAACCGGACGCTCGGGTCCGACGACGACCACGACGTCGTCTACGAACAGCACAACCCGGACTACATCCCGGCCGAGCGCGGGGGCCCGTCGGTGCTGGTCGCCGACTCGGAGAACAACCGCGTCGTGGAGTACCGCAACGAGAACGAGGCGGGGGACGGCGCGTGGGAGCGGACGTGGACGTGGAGCGACGGGGAGCTCCAGTGGCCCCGCGACGCCGACCGCCTCCCGAACGGGCACACCCTGATCACCGACTCGAACGGCAACCGGGTGATCGAGGTCGACGGGAACGGCGAGGTCGTCTGGACGCTCCCGGTCGCCTTCCCGTACGAGTCCGAGCGGCTGGGGACCGGTGACGAGAGCGCGGGCGGGCCCGCCCGCGAGGCGGACGGGAACGGGACCGCGTCCGGGGCGTCCGGAGGCGCCGGCGAGTCCGGCGGGGAGAGTGAGTCCGGCGCCGAGGCGGGCGAGTCGTCCGGCGGCGCCGACAACACCGACGACGCCGGCTTCCTCGCGGGGCTCCTCTCCGGCCCGACGGTCAACGCCGTAATGTACGTCACCCCGGTCTGGATGGGCCTGGGTGAGCTCCTCGCGCTCGTGGTACTGGTCGTGGCGGGTCTCGGCTGGCTCGTCGCGGAACTCCGCTGGTCGCCGCTCGGCGCGACCGTTCGGTCCCCCGTGGACCTGGAGTGGCGACGATGACGGGGGGATCGCCCGCGATCGGTCTCGCCGGCGACCCCCTCCCGCCGTCCCTGTCCGGGGTGGTACTCCGTGCGTAGCATCGAGGACACCGGGTCGAGGGGGCTACAGAACCTCAGCGACCGGCCGTCGCTTTCCCTCGAGGAACTGCCGTGGCTGGGGGTCGCGCTCTCCGTCGGGACGCTCGTCGGGGCCGTCTACCTCATCACCCACCCGTACCCCGCCTACGGCGCCGGGCTGTTCCTGGAGATAGCCGAGCGCATCGCGACGAACGGCTACCGCCTCCCGTCCCACGTGTCCCACTACACGGCGGACGGCGTCCCCCTCGCGTACCCGCCGCTGATGTTCTACGTCAGCGCGCTGCTGATGAACGGTGCGGGGGTCGACCCGGTCGCGCTCACGCGCTACCTCCCGGTCGTCTGCACCACGCTCTACCTGGTGCCGTACTACTTCATCTCGCGGGAGCTCCTGAGCTCGAAACTCGAGGCGACGGTCGCCACGACGCTGCTGGCGGTTACGCCGCCGGCCCTCCAGTGGCACCTCTCGGCCGGCGGGCTGGTCCGGGCGCCGGCGTTCCTGTTCTCGCTCACCGGCATCTACGTCGGTATCCGCCTGTTCAGGTCGGGGTCGGCGAGGCTGACCGTGCCGGGGGCGGTCCTGTTCGGCCTCACGGTGCTCACGCACCCGGTGTACACGGTGTTCTTTGGGCTGAGCTACCTGCTCCTCTACGCCGCGTTCGACCGGACGCTCAGGGGGCTCGTCCTCGGCGCCGTCGTCGCGGGCGGGGGGGTCGCGCTCGCCGCGCCGTGGTGGACGCAGGTGATCGCCATGCACGGGACGGACGTGTTCGCGTCGGCTGCGGGGACCCACTCTGGGCTGCTCGGCGGCGCACAGCGGTTCGCCGCCGCGTTCGTGTATACGCTGGTCTCGAGCCCGCCGATCCCGGTGTTCTTCGTCAGCGCGTACGCCGGGATGTTCTACTTCCTCGGGACGCGCCGGCTCCTGCTCCCGACGTGGCTGGTCACGTCGGCGATGGTGATCGGGAAGGAGCGCTTCCAGTTCGTCGCCGGGTCGATGATGGCCGCGGTGCTGCTGTGTGCCGTGGTTCGCGGGGTGGTACACCGGCGACTCCCGGCCGAGAGCTGGCGCTGGGGCTCGCGCGTCGTGCTCGCTGCCGTCGTCGTCAGCGGGGTCGCCATCGGCGCGCTGTACGGCGCGGGCGCGCTGTCGATGGCCCACGCCGGGAGTCCGGGCCAGCCCCAGTTCATCGACCAGTCCGACCGGACCGCGATGACGTGGGTCGACCAGCACACGAACGCGAACGCCGAGTTCGTCGTCCTCGGCGACGCGGCCGAGTGGTTCCCCGCGTTCACCGACCGGACGATCCTCGTCGGCCCGTGGGGCGTCGAGTGGACGAGTCCCGCCCGCTACGCCGCACAGCTGTCGCTGTACCAGCAGCTCTCGACCTGTGAGAGCGAGCAGTGCGTGACGACGGCGCTGGCGTCGGCGAGCCTCGAACCCGAGTACATCTACGTGCCGAAGGGCCACTACACCGTCCGGGGGAACGCCCACGACGGGACCGATCGGCTCCGCCAGTCGCTGGCCTTCTCCGACCGGTACCGGCTGGTGTACGAGAACGAGGGCGTGGCCGTCTTCCGCGTCGAGGACGACCCCGAATCGGCCGACTCCCGACTCGACGACGGGAGCGCGACCGGGGGCGACGGGGGCAGCAGCGGCGGGGAACGCTCCGCCACCGCGGTCTGAGGGATTCGCGGCTCGGGGGTCAGTTCCACGCCACGTCGAGCGACGCGAGCAGGGCGAACAGGCAGACCACCGCGCCCGAGACGACGGTCGCGGGGAGCCCGGCGAACGGTCCGAGCGCGGCGACCTCCGCCCCGAGCAGCAGCATCGAGAGGACCGCTACCCCGAAGTAGTACGCCGCCCACTGATTCTGGTCGGCCCCGACGCTGGGGGGGCCGCCGTCCCCCGTCGTGCGGGGCGGGGCGGGGTCCCGGCGGGCGAACTGCCGCGCGCCCCCCTCACCCCGGCGCGTGACGAGGCCGCGCTCGGCGTCGAAGACGAGCAGGCCCGCGCTGTCCAGCACCGGGAGGTCCTCGTCGTGGAGGGCCTCGTGGAGGTCCTCCCACGACCGGGGGTACGCGGGGGTCCCGGGGCCGGCCCGGCGGTCGGCCTCGAGTTCGTCGACGATGCGGTCGACGGTCACCGGCGTCTCCATCGTCTCGAGGAGCCTGACGACCCGGGTGCGTCGGTCCGCGATCTCCCCCTCGGCGCTGGCCAGTTCGCTCATCCGTCGGCACCACCGGCCGGCGGCGCTGTACCCGGTCCGCCCGGCGGCATCCGGCCCCGGTGCGCGACCCCGTTATCAGCCATTGGAACCGTATATGTTCAGCTGAAATATATAAGTTCGGTGGAACCGGCGAGCAGACGAACACCGCCGTCTCACGCCTGGAGTCCTCGAAATATCGCGCATCGGGGGTCGACGACGGTCGCGGTCGACGGTCGCGGCGGTGCCGCGTGGGCTTCAGCCCAGCCTGCGCTGGACGCCCGAGAACAGGGTGGCAGCGAGTCCGGGGTACTGCCGCGGCCGGGGGCGCCGCCCACGGACGAGGTATCGAGCCCCGCGGACGAGGTTCCCTTCGCCGATGAAGGCCTTCCCCAGCATGTACCGGTGGGCGCCGATGACGTCGTAGCCCTGCGCCTCGAGGTCGGACACCGTCTCGGAGAACGTCTGGAGGTAGTGCTGGTCGGCCACTTCGAGGTCCGATGCCGAGGGGTTCCCGGACTCGTGGCGCCGAACGAGCGGCGCGTTGACGTAGGCGAGTTTGCCCTGCTGGAGGACGCGGATGAGGAACTCCGAGTCCTGGAAGCGGGCGAACGACTCGTCGAAGCCGTCGATGGCCTCCACCACGTCGGAGCGGACGATGAGCGTCGACCCGGCGCTGGTGTGCAGGTCGTCCGAGAGCACCTCGCGGACGAGTTCCTCGCCGCCCTCCTTCCCCTCGGTCACCGCGCGCCGGGAGAACAGGTGGGTCGCGAGCTTTCGGATCGCCCCCGGCTCCGACTCGGAGACCATCTCGACGCCGCAGTAGGCGGCGACCCACTCGTCGGAGCGGCGTTCGAGCAGGTCGACCTGCCGTTCGAGCTTGCGGGGGAGCCACTCGTCGTCGGAGTCGAGGAACGCCATGTACTCCCCGGTCGCGTGCTCGATCCCGGTGTTCCGCGCCGCGCTCCCGCCCTTGTTCGTCTCGTGTTCGATGAACGTGACCCGCGGGTCGTCGTAGGACTCCATGACGGAGGCGGTCTCGTCGCTGGACGCGTCGTCGACGACGATCGCCTCCAGGTCCTCGTGTGTCTGTGCGAGCACGCTATCGAGCGTCCGCTGGAGCGGCTTCGCCCGGTTGTACGTCGGAATGATGACGCTGACGGTGGGCATCTTTCTAGACCGGACGCGACCGGGCCACGTTATTATCGGCCCGCTAAGGGGGCGACCCCCCGGGCGGAAGGGTCGCCGAACAGGGACGGGGATAATACTCGATTCCTGATTAGAACGCGTTATTGTAACTGGATTTTCTCTTCTTTCTGAGGGATAGTCGGACACCCTTCGGTCGCTCGGCCATCGCCGTTTCCGGGAAAGCTGCCGGTTTAACACCTTTTCAAGACGTGGACCACGTCGTCCTCGGTGAGAGTGTTGTCGTGGCCGTAGTGTATCTATCATAATATCTGATTGTATGAAAGGTCGCGATAGCGGTGCACTGGCTCGACGGTGGAACTGGACCACCAGTGACGACGGGCAGCCCCCCTCGACCCTCAACACATTAGTCGGCTGGAGGGCATCCGGTTGACATGAAGCGCGTTGCGGTCGAGGACGTGGAACCGGAGCACCCCGGGAGCGGTATCGATCGTCACGGCCTGTCGGACCCGCTGGGAACGACCGACCTCGCCGTCAACCGCTACCGGCTCGCCCCCGGCGAGGGGTTCCCCGGCGGGCTCCACGCCCACCCAGATCAGGAGGAGGTGTTCGTCGTGGTCGAGGGGGAAGCGACGTTCGAGGCGTACGTTCCGCGAGGCGACGGCAATCGACCGGTTCGGGGCCGCGAGGTCACCGTCGCAGCTGGCGAGGCGATCAGGTTCGCGCCGGGCGAGTTCCAGTCGGGCAGGAACGACGCCGACGGCGACCTCGTGGCGTTCGCGATGGGCGCACCCCGGGACGCCGGGGACGTGCGGCTCCCCCTGGAGTGCCCCGACTGTGGCCGCGCCGACGTACGCCTGGCGACGGACGAAGGGGGACCGTCCTTCGTCTGTCCGGACTGCGACGCCGAACGCGTTCCGCGAGCGTGTCCCGCCTGCGGCCACGACGAGATGCGCGTCGCGCTCGGCGAGGAGGCCCGGCCGGTCGTCGCCTGCCGGGGCTGCGACGACGAGTTCGAGGACCCCCCGGTCCGGGGCGACGGTGAGAGGGATGGGACGACGCCGACCGAGGGCTAACGACGGCTTACCCGCCAGCTGGTTCCATTATCAGTGCCATAATAAACTGCAAGCAGGGGCAGTGGTCGGTATGGACGCCTCTGTCGCCCACCAGCATGGGGAAGCGGTTCTCGACGAGCTCTCGCGCGCCGTCATCGTCGAGCGGGACGTGCTCCGCACGATCCTGACCGGCGTGATGGCGAACGGCCACGTCCTGCTCGAGGACGTTCCCGGCACCGGGAAGACGCTCACCGCCCGGAGCTTCGCGACGGTGCTCGGGCTGTCGTTCAACCGCATCCAGTTCACCCCGGACCTCCTGCCGGCCGACGTCACCGGGACGTTCGTGTTCAACGAGCGCTCCCGCGAGTTCGACTTCAGCGAGGGTCCCCTCTTCGCCAACGTCGTCCTCGCCGACGAGATCAACCGCGCCTCGCCGAAGACCCAGGCCGCCCTGCTCGAGGCGATGGAGGAGGGGCAGGTCACCGTCGACGGCGAGACGTTCCCGCTGCCGGACCCGTTCTTCGTCATCGCCACCCAGAACCCGGTCGAACGCGGGGAGGGGACCTTCCCGCTCCCGGAGGCCCAGAAGGACCGCTTCCTCGTCAAGAGCAGCATCGGCTACCCCGACGAGGCGGGCGAACTCGAACTCATCAACCGGCGCGCAGCGCGCGAGACATCCGCGCCCACCGTGTCCCAGCAACTGGGCCCGGAGGACGTCCGGGGGATCCGCCAGGCGCCCGAACACGTGCGCGTCCACGACGACGTCAAGCAGTACGTCGTGGACCTCGTCCGCGCGACGCGCGAGGACGGCCGGGTCGACGTGGGCGTCTCCCCGCGCGGGTGCCAGCGCCTCTTCGAGGTCGCCCGGGCCTGGGCCGCGGTCGGCGGCCGGGCGTACGTGACGCCGGACGACGTGGCCGACATCGCCCACCCCGTGCTCGACCACCGGCTGGTGCTGACCGCGGACGCGACGGTGAACGACGTCGACCGCTCGACGGTGATCGACGACCTCCTCGACCAGGTCCACGTGCCGACGCTCAAGCGCGAAGCCCCCCGGTGATCGGCTAGGAAGCGTAGAGGATCGCTCTCGAGGCGATTCGGCGGTCGGAATCGAACGCGATGTTCTGCTACGAACGCGTGCGTCCCGGATGGCAGAAAGTACATGCTCTCCCGAATAGCTGTTACAGCAGTGAACGTCGCCGGCATCTCGCTCTGTCTCGTCGGCCTCGCGGGGGTCCTCTGGCCGGAACCGACGCTTCGGTTCTGGTTTCTCGGGATGCTCGAGGAGGGCTCGTTGAGCGATAACGGGCGGGCGTTCTTTCGAGGGCTGGGAGTGCTCTGTGTGCTCGTCGGGTTGCTGGTGGCGACGAGTACGTAGGCGATGCCGGATGACGGCCGGCGTGACCCCCGGGCTACCCGTGGAGCGCGCCGGCCAGCAGGAGGACCGACGCGAGGAGCAGCGCCAGCGCCGGCAGCGGGAGGCCGGACGACCCGACGCCGGAGATGACGGTGCCCGCGCCGACCGCGACGCCGCCCACGAGCACGCTCCCGGCGCCGTGGGCCGCCTCGAGCCGTCGGGTCTCGACGTGCCGGCCGAGCTGCTCGCCGACGTTGACAGCGTGTTCGCCCAGGTCCCACGCGACGATGGTCGCCGCGCCGCAGATCAGGAGCGTCCGGAGCGACACCGACATGAACAGCCCGGCGGCGAGGACGCTCAGCGTGACGCCCGCCGTGCCGAGCTTGAGGAGCCCCCGCGAGCCGGAGCCGCGGAGCGGCGCCAGCCCGAGCGCGAGCGCGAGGAGGCCCGCCATCCCCGGCAGGGTGACGAGCATCTGGCCGAGGTCGGCAGTCGTCGTCGCGGCGAACGCGAGCGCGACGACCCACGCCCCGACTCCGACGACCGAGACCGCGACGCCGAGCAGGCGGCGGTCACGGTGGAACAGGACGAGCCCGCCGACGAGGACACCGAGCGTGACGAGTTGGCCGAGCAGCGCCAGCTCCGCCGTCTCGTTCGGCGCGAGCAGCCACACGGCGACGGCCGCGATCAGCACCGACGCCGTCGCGCTCAGCGCGGTCGGTCGCTTGACCGGGTCGGCGACGGTCACGCTCGACCCACCTCGGCGTTCGCGAGCGCCGCGGCGAGCGGCGACGACGGCTCCCACTCGGTGACCGGGATGTCGGACTGGCGGAGCCGTCGGATCCGGTTCTCCCGTTCGACGGCCGCCAGCCGTCGCCCGGTGGTCCCCCCCTCGGTCACCTCGGGCGAGACGACGCTGACGGAGTGGCCCTCCGCCTCGAACTCCCGGGCCACCGCCACGGCGTCGTCGTCACACAGCGGCGAGACGAAGACGATCTGGGCGTTGGAGGGGAGGCGCTCCCGGAGCCGCGTCGTCTGCGCGTCCACCGGCGGCTCCTCGTCGGCCGCGGGCGGCTGTGAGGAGAACGCGGGGTGGGTCGCGAGCATCGTCTGGGCCCGGACGCGGTGGTCCCGGCCGGCCGCCGGCGCCAGCCAGCACTCCGTCCGGCCGAGCGCGGCGATGCCGACCTGGTTGCGCTCGTCGAGGGAGGCGACGAGCAACTGTTCGGCCGCCGCGACGCCGTAGGAGACGGCGTGCGGCTCGTCGGTCCCGCCCCGGTAGGCGGACGCCCTGGCGTCCACGAGCACCACGACCGAGGCCGCCCGCTCCTCGCGGAACTCGACCGTGGTGAGTTCGCCCCGCTTCGCGTAGCGGTTCCAGTCGATGCGGCGCATCGAGTCCCCGCGCTGGTACTCCCGCGTGCTGTAGAACTCGATGCCGGTCCCGCCGTGGCTCGCCGGGATCTGTCCGAACGCGTCGACCGTCTGCGAGCGCAGCGGCGGCGACGTCGCCTCCGCGCTGCACTCGATCTCCGTCTCGTCCGTGACCGTCGTCTCGCCCTCGCGCGCGCCGCTGACGTCCCGCACCACGACGGTCGTCGGCTCGAACAGGTGTCGCCCCTCCGCGGCCTCCATCTCGTAGGAGAACGTCGCGGCCTCGCCCGCGCGGAGCGCCGTCCCGTGACGCGGCGTGCCGTCGGTGACGGCCAGCGCCGGCGGGACGCCGTCGACGATGCGGACGTCCGCCAGGGGCCGGTCGCCGACGTTCCGGACCGTGACCGTCACCTCGACGGGCTGACCCTGGCGCGGCGCGCTGTCGCTCACCCGCCGCTCCAGGTCGAGCTCGACACGCGGCGTCGGCGTCACTCGCGGGTACGCCGCGTAGACGACGCCGACCCCCGCGAGGACGAGCAGGCTCGCACGGTTCGCGATCAGCCCGAGCGCCCCGGCGGCCAGCGTGAACGCGAGGACGCCCCGCCAGCGGTTCGTCCGGGTGAACTTGGTCATCCGTCCCCCCTCGCGCCGGGCGCGCGAGCCACGATCTCCTCCGCGGTCCGTCGCGCCCGTCGCTGGGACGGGGTCTCGCCGCGGAGGCCCGCCCCGAGGAGCTCCGGGAACGACGCCGGGTTCGACCCCGACAGGAACGCCGCCGCGTCGGGGTCGTCGGTCCAGCGTCCGTCGGCGACCATGCGCTCGGCCTCCTCCCTGCTACAGCCCTCCGAGCGCATCGTCACGTCGACGGCGGACGTGCGGAGCCGCTCGCGGACGGACTCGCGCGTCGAATCCCCGACGACGGGGAGCCCGAACCGGACGCTCCCGATCCGGTCGTCGAACCCCGCCCCGGGCGTGGGCACGGCGACCGGCCGCTCGGGGTCCGGCATCCGCGCCTGTCGGAGGTTCCCCGACCGGCCGGAGACGACCATCGCGGACGCCACGACCAGCCCGCCGGCGGCGATGGCCACCAGGAACAGGTAGTCGTTGCCGAGCGCGGTCACGGCGGCGTCGACGAGGTCGGCGAGCGGCCCGTCGCCCGAACCGAGCAGGGCGAGCCCCAGCAGGACCACGCCGGCGGCCCCCAGCACGACGCGTCGTCGCTTCATCGGTTCCCCCCGTCGCGGATCTGGGCGCGGAACCGCTCGAGCGCCTCCTGGGCGCGGGCGCGCCGTTCCTCGGTCACCGGCGCGCCGCCGTAGCGGACCTCCTCGAACGGCCGGGTGATCCCCTCGACCACCTCGCGGTCGACGCCGGCGTCGACCGCCGCGCCGGCGACCTCTCCCGGCGTCGCCGCCAGCTCGTCGTCCAGGTCGAGTCGTTGCACCATCTCGTACCACGCGCGCTCGACGTCGTTCGTCGGCGACGGGACGAGCAGGGTCCCCGCGTCGCCGCCGTCACCGTTTCGGGCCAGCCCGAACCGCTCCAGCACCGCCGTGAGCAGCGCCTCGAGCCGGCGGGGATGTCTGGCCGCCGCCGCCACGGCGCCGACCACGAGGAACACCGGCAGGAGCGACACCAGCAGGTCGAGCAGCGCCAGGAGGAGCGCGAGCAGGCGGTCGAGGAGGTCGGGCTCGTCGTCCGTCGCGCCCTCGCCCCCGTTCTGCACGGATGCGGACTGGTCACCTGACTGGTCCGACGAGCCGCTCTCGGCCGAGTTGTCGTCCGACGAGCCGCCGCTCTCGCGGTCGGACGAGTCGCTGGAGGAGGACGAACTCCGTTCCTCGGACTGCGGGTCCTCGGGGTCCGACTGGATCTGCTCCTTCAGGCTGCCCACCTCGTCGGAGGGGAGCGGGAGCGAGGCCTGGTCGAAGGTGATGACGTCGTCCGGCGTCGTGTCGACGGAGGCGTCGAGCGTCGCCGCCGACGTTCCCAGCGCGAACAGGCAGCAGAGTGCGAGCGCCGCTGTCAGGACCTGTTCCCCGGTCACGCCGCTCCGTCACCTCGAACCCGTAGCCGTCTCGCTTGATCTGCCAATCTGGGAACCGCTTCGACGTGCAGGGCCTTTATTATGGCCACCGTAAGTGGCCGGCTATCAAATTGATAATAAACTAACTCCGGTGACTCTACCCGACCGTCCGATATGGGAACCGATAGATCGCGATCGAGACGACATGCCATCACGCTACTTCTCGTCGGCGTCCTCGTGGCGTCCGCCGGGTGCTCCGGGCTCGGAGCCGGTGGCGAAACGCCGACGTCGACGTCGGAGATGACCGACTCGCCGACGGCGGACGAGACGACCCCGGCGGCGACCGACTCGCCGACGGGAACGGCGACGGGGGACGGCCACGGCCACTCGCACGGCAACGAGACCGAGGGTGAGAACGGGTCGTCGACGAACGGGACCGACGGCGCGAACGGGAAGCTGACAGTCGTCGTCGCGGGCAACGAGGTCCCGCTCCAGGAGCAGTCCCAGTCCGAGGGGAGTTCGTTCTACATCGACGAGGACGACCCGCACACCTGGCACGGCTCCACCTCCGGCCAGACACTCGCCGAGGCGCTCTCCACGCTCGGGATCGACGCCGGGCCCCAGGAGCTCAGCTACGACGGCGAGACCTACACCGAGTCCACCGAGGGCACGGGGATCTACGTCCGCGTCAACGGCGAGGAGGTCGACCCGACGCAGTACGAGCTCTCCGACGGGGACGAGATCTGGGTGACGGTCGAGACGGCCGACATGGACGTCGAGACGCCCGGAGAGTACATCAAGGCCGACCAGCAGCACATCCACGGCCCCATCACGTTCGAGGTCGAGGGAGAGGAACTCGACTTCAGCGAGGACCGGTACCAGACCAACCACCAGCTGTTCCACTTCGAGGGCGGGCACGCCGAGCCCTGGCACGCCCACTCGTGGAGCATGACCCTGGAGTGGGCGATGAACTCGCTCGACGGGATCAACGTGACCGAGAACTCCGTCACGTACGACGGGACGACGTACGACGGGAGCGACTCGGACACGACCGTAACCATCGAGGTGAACGGCGAGTCGGTCGACCCCTCCGAGTACTACCTGAAGGACGGTGACAACGTGAACATCGTCGTGGAGACGGAGTAAACCGGTCACACACCTCCGCCGGCGACTACCGTCGTCTTCACGGCGAACGGAGCGCCCGACCGCGGCCGGCCGACGACGGATAGCCGTGAGCAGGTAACCGACGGCCGACCGGAGACGACCAGCTACCAACCGGAAGCGATTGATTTCGGGGCCTCGAAAGTCGCTCGTGACGGAATAGCTACCGGTTGAGTTCTAGCTACCGACGCTTCTCGTTCGAGTTCCGGCCCACACGTGTTGGTCCACGCTTTATTTCATCGCCCACGCGCGCGTGAGGATGTGAGCCGTCCGGGTACTGGCTCGGCCGTCCGAGTACCGGCTCAGCCGTCCGGGTACTCGTTGTCCCGCGTGTTGAGGTTGGCCGACCCCTTGTCCCAGATGCCGTTGTAGAGCTTGTTGCTGATCACGTCCACGTCGCTGCTCTCGTCCAGCAGTTTGAGCGCCTCGTAGCCGTCGAACGAACGCGACGTCACGCACCGGATGTAGGTCTCGTCGCCCTCGTTGACGATGGGGATGTGGCTCGTCCCGTAGTAGCCCGAGTAGACGTAGCAGTCGTCGCCGCCGATGTAGAGGCCGCGCCGGTAGTCGGAGCCGGGCTGTTTCACGACGAGTTTGCGGAACGAGCAGTCGTCGCGCATGCACCGGATGGCGTGACGCCCGGACGACCCGTCGGCGTCGCCGGTCACCGTCACGTTCCAGCAGTCAACGACGCCGCCGCCCTCCTCGATGCGGAGGGCGTGACCGCCCTCGTTGATCTCGATTTCGGTGTCGTAGATGTCGGTCGGTCCGGAGCCCCCGCGGACGACGATCGCGTGGTTCACCCCGTTGCTGACGGACACCGTGCTGTCCTGGATACGGGCCTTGTCGACGTCATCCATCACGGTGATGGCCTGCCCGTTGGGCTTCTCGATCCTGACCTCCGTTTTGTACACCCAGAGGTGCTCGCCGTCGTCCAGCCGGATCCCCCGCTGGTTCCCGTCCTCCGGTCGGCTGTCGTCGACGACGATCGTCGCCTCCCGGATGTAGCTGTAGTTACCGCCGAGCCTGATGCTCGCCGAGTTGCTGTTCTTATAGAGGCCGCCCTGCACGACGACACGTCCCTTGCTGCCGGAGACGTAGAGGCCGTTGTCCGGGAACGGGCCGACCTCGCAGTCGCGGAACCAGAGCTTCCCCTCGTGGCTATCCGGGACGAGGATGCCCGTCGGTCCGGTCTCGATCGAACCGATGGTGTTCTCGGAGTGCGCCCCGCCGTCGGGTGCGCGGAACCCCTCGACGTACGAGATGCCGTTCGGGTCGAGGACGCTGAACACCGCCGGGCCGTACGAGCCGATGTCGTGCTGGCCGACGATGTCGATGTCGCGGACCACCATATCCTGCTCCACGTACGCCTCGATCGCGCGGAACCCGCTCTGGTCGCGGGTGAAATCGAACGTCAGCCCCTCGAACCGGAGTTCGTTGCCCGGATCGTAGGTGACGCCCAGCCGGAAGAGGCGCGTCGGCCCCTCGAAGGAGCCCTCGGTGGCGCTCCGGCCGTCCATCTCCTCGACGGTGCCGGGGACGATCGTCGCGTCGTCGCCGACGATACCGAAGTGCTCGTAGCCCGTGAACCGGAACTGCTCGGTCATCAGGTACTCCCCCTCCGGAAGCTCGATCAGCGTGTCGTCGTCCGCGTGCTCCTCGAGGAGCGGGACGATGTTCTCGTCGCCGTTCGGGTCGGCACCCTCCTCGACGAGGTCGACAACCTCGTCGTACCCGCTGGACGCGGTCGCGGTTCCGACAGCAGAGAGAGAAGCCGCTCCACCGATGACGCCTCCCAGATATGCCCGTCGACTCAACCCCTGTCCCTCGTTCAAACCGTGTCGCTCCGACATTGCGTCCGGTACACAGGATTTGCTTGCAATAAGACTTTATAGTGGAATAAATGTATTCGGTACTGAATTGGTAAACGTTCAGTTACTACGACACTTCAGGTAAAACAGGGAAGCGAGCCCGCGACGGGCGGTGTAGCGGCCCTCAGACGATCTCGAGGTTGCTCGTCGTGAGGTCGATCGTACCCTTGTCGGAGATCCCGTTGTAGATGGTCGAGTCGGTGACCGAGACGCCCGAGTAGTCGGAGTAGAGCTTCAGACCGGTGTAGCCGTCGTACGAGCGGAGCGTCATGTCGTCGATGCGGGTGCCGTCGGCGGCGCTCACGATGGGGTGGTGGGTCGACTCGATGACGCCGCCGTCGATGTTGCAGTCGTCGCCGAGGACGTCGATGCCGCGGCGGTAGTGGCTCCCGTCCATCTTAATGGTGCTGTCGAGGATGTCGACGCCCTTGCGGGTGATCCGGATGGCCTCACGGCCGTTTCGGCCCGAACCGCTCCCGGTGATGTGCGTCCGGAGGAGCTTGACCGGCTCGTCGGACGAGTCGTTGTCGCCCCGGATGGTGATGGCGTTCCCGGTCCCGTCGAACTCGATGTCCGAGTCGAAGATCTCCACCTTCCCGGCCTCCTCGCTGACGCTGACGGCGCAGTTCACCTCGCCCTCGCCGACGGTGATGTTGCAGTCCTGGATGCGGGCGCGGTCGACGTCGTTCTGGACGACGACGGCGTGGCCGCACGGGTCCGAGAGGACGATGTCCGTGTTGTACAGCCAGAGGCCCTCGCCGCAGTCCAGGCGGACGCCCGGCTGGTTGTACTCGCCGCTGGTGTCGTCGACGACGACCGTCGCGTTCTGGATGTAACTGTAGCTGGCCTTCAGTCGGATGTTCGACGCGCAGCTGTTCTTGTAGATGCCGCCATCCACGACGACGCGGCCGTCGAGGCTCGACGCGTAGAGGCCGTTGTCCGGGAAGCCGCCGAGTTCGCAGTCGCGGAACCAGAGCTTCCCCTTGTGGCTCTGGGGAACGAGGATGCCCGTCGGGCCCTTCCAGATCGTGCCGATGGTGTTCTCGGAGTGCTCCCCGCCGTCGGGCGCGCGGAACCCCTCGATCGACGAGATGCCGTCGGGGTCGGTGACGCTGAACAGCGCCGGGCCGAAGGAGCCGATGTCGTGCTGGCCGACGATGTCGATGTCGCGGACGAGCATGTCCTTCTCGACGTACGCCTCGATGACGCGGAACCCGCTGTACTTGGCCGTGAAGTCGAAGTCGAAGCCCTCGAAGAGCAGCTTGTCGCCCGGCGAGTAGCTGACGCCCAGCCGGAAGAGCCGCGTCGGCCCCTCGAAGGTGCCCGCCACGGAGGTCCGGCCGTCCATCTCCTCGACGGTGCCGGGGACGATCGTCGCGTCGTTCCCGACGATGCCGAGGTTGTAGTAGCCCGTGTGCCGGAACTGCGTGGTCATCAGGTACTCGCCCGGCGGGAACATGAGGAGCGTGTCGTCGTCCGCGTACTCGTGGAGGAGCGGGCAGATGCACTCGTTCCCACTCGTGTCGGCGCCCGCCTCGCTCATGTCGACGACCGTGTCGAACCGGCTGAAGTACTCCTCGTACCGGTCGGCCGTCGACGTCGCGCTCGCCTGGCCCGCCATTCCCGCGAGCGTGGCGCCCACGCCGAGCGTGGAGAGACCGCGCATGTAGGTCCGTCGTCCGAAACCGCTCGTCTCTTCCGCGTCGCCCGTGTTGTTGGTCGAAGTCGAACTTCGCCCGCTGGTCTGTTTCACGACATATCGTACCGGACCGATCTGGAATTACCTTAGCATGGAACTATGCGGTCTTTAAGTGGAAGGCAACTTGGGCTATCAATTTTGAGAAATTGAGGTGCAATGGTCTTACAGCTGTCACGAGTGGGTGAACGACCCGAGGTTCGAGCGCGGTTGATTGGAGCTATTCGCCCGAATTCTGGCACTTCAGTGGCTTCAGAAGCACGTTTGGATTATTCGCACACATGCCGCTCGTCGCGCCCGAAACGGCGAGTTCTTATCTTCGGGCAGACCATTTCACCCCGAAGCAACGCTGTGGGACGATGCGCAATCGTCGATGGAGGCGAAAATACTACACTGACCGTGCGTGAAAATATCACATCCATGAGTATCGATTCCACGCTGCTACACTCCATCTGATAGATCGGTTCCCTCCGAAGCAGTCGCTCCGCGGTCGACTGACAGGGAAAATCCGGATCCGTCGCGTTAACTGCCTTCTCGACGGTCGAGCGACCCGAACCGCTCCTCGATGAGCTGGGCCGTCGCGCGTCGGAGCCGGTCCGACACGGCGGACGTCGAGATGCCGAGTTCCTCCGCGAGTTCGGTCTGGCTGAACTCCCGCGGAACGTCGAAGTAGCCGGACTCGTACGCCGTCTTGAGGGTCTCGCGCTGCGATTCGCTCAGGTCGTCGGCGACGGTGCCCGGGTACTCGGTCTCGGAGAGGCTGTTGACGGTGAAGGAGATGTCGTTCGCCTCGCAGAACGCCCGGAGCGTGACCAGCGACTCCCGGTCCGGGAACTGGAAGTCCGCGTGCCACTCGCCGTTCCGCCCCTCGACTGCGACCGTTCGAGAGCCGAGTTCGAGGCTCGTCGGCGCGATCAGGACGGCCGACTCCGCGAGGGCGACCCGGTAGGTCAGCCGGTCGGGGAACGACTGGACGGCCTGGAACCCCTCGACGGTCGAATCCCCCGCGAAGGCCGCCTCGACCTCGTCGACCGAGGCGTCGACGATCGAGAGGACGAGGGATCGCTCGCCGTCCCGAGCGACCGTGTGGTGGTTCGGCTGTACCGACGCCCCGGAGATGGCGGCGAGCGACTCCGACAGCGCGAGCGGTCCCCCCGAGAGTCGGACGCTGGCGACGATGACGGCGGGGGGCGCGTCTGTCGTCGTGTCGTCGCCGTCGTCCCCCTCCCGCGAGACGTCGGCGTGACGTCCGAACTCGTGCCCCCTCGCCCCCTCCTCGTCGAAGGGGGCTACGCCCGTCGTGTCCATGGGGGTTGGTTCCGGGAGCGGCGGTATGAGAGTTGCACCAATACAGATAGTGTTCCGCCTCCCGCTATACTACTCACGTTGTGCCCCCTTCCGCTCGCCGAGCAGCATCGTCAGCAGCTTTCGCTCCGCGACCCGGAGGTGGTTGTTGAACGTCGGCTGGGTGATGCCGAGGAGGTCCGCGATCTCCTCCCCCGTGTTCCCCCGCGGCCACTCGAAGTACTCGTTCAGGTACGCCGTCCGGAGCACCTCGAGCTGGCGGTCGGTGAGCCGCTCCTCGAGTTCGGCGCTGAACGTCTGTCGGGTGCGAAGCGGGCGGTCCTGCGACCGGCGCGCCACCAGTTCCGCGCCCGGGTACTCCGTCCGGAGGCGCTCGAGGAACCCCCGGACGTCCGCCGGCTGGGGGAGTTCGAGCCCGAGGGTGGTCTCGCTCCCCGTCGCCGTCAGGGTCCGGATGGCGGCCCCGGCGCCCGTGATGTGGGAGACGAGCGTCGGCTCCGACACGGTGACGATGAACAGCCCTCCGTCGTCGACGTCCGCGACGCGCGACACGCTGTCGACGGCGGCCGACCCTCCGAGGAACGTCAGCACGGACTCGGCGGGCGCGTCGACCACCGAGAGGTAGATCGTCGACGACGCGTCCGCGTGTGGAACGACCCCCTCGAACGTCACCCGCCCGTCGACGTGCCGGGCGGTCCGGCTCAGGACGTCGTTCGAGCCGGGGATGCGCACGTCGAGTTCGACGACGCTGTCCGAGAGCAGCGCCCGCCTGCGTTCCAGCGCGTCGAGCCCGTACGCCGTGACGTCGGCGACCCCCTCGAACACCCGCGTCGACAGGTCGTCGAACGCGCCGGGATCGCTCGAACACACCGTCAGCACCCCGTACAGCGCGTCGTCGTGGACCAGCGGGACGCTGAGGACGGACCGGTACCCGCGGTCGAGCAGTTCCCGGCGCCATCCGTGGGGTTCCACGCCCGACGCGTCCTGGACCACCACCGGCTCCCCCGACGTGGCCGCCCGGACCGCCGGTTCGGTACCGTCGTCGTCGAGCGCGAGGGGGACCGCCTCGACGTACCCGCCGTCCCGGCCGGCCCACTCGCGCGGTTCCAGCCGCTCCCCCGCCCCGTCGACGCTTCCGATCCAGGCGAACCCCACCCGCTCGGTCCCGACGAGGCTCTCGCACACCGCCCGCTGGAGTTCCTCGCGCGTGCCCGAGCGCGTCAGCGCGCGCTCGACCCCGAGGAGCGTCTCGACGGCCCAGTCGATCCGGTCGACCCGGTCGAGCCGCCCCTCGAGTTCGCGGACGTCCGCCTCGAGGGTGACCCGGTCGAGCGCGGCCTCGGCCGTCCCCGCGAGCAGCTCCGTCAGCTGACGCGTCCGCTCGTCGACCGCGCCCTCTCCCGTCGACGCGACGCCGAGCACGCCGTGCCCGTCGAGTGGGACGAACAGCCAGCTCCGGCGCGTCCCCCGCCGATCCGCGTCCGGGCACTCGCCGTTCGGATCGGCCCACGCCACGGGCTCCGCCTCGGCGAACGCCTCCCAGACGGGCGACCCGTCGTCCGGACCGACCGCGGAGACCGCGTTCGACCGCCCGGCGAACGAGCCGGGCGCCGTGGCGGGGCGGAGGACGGTCTCCTCCCCGCCGAAGCGGTAGACCACCGCCTCGTCGAACTCGAGCGCGTCGGTCGCCGCCCGCTCGACCTGTTCGCACACCTCGACGTCCGTCCCGGTCCGGAGCAGCCGCCCCGCCGCGTCCCGGAGGGCCGCCAGCGTGCGCTCGTCGTGCGTGCGCTCCGAGACGTCCCGGACGACGCCGATCGACCCCGCGAACGCGTCGGCGTCGGGGGACACCGCCGCGAACCGGGCCTCGACCGGGAGCCGGGTGCCGTCCGCGCACGCGAGCTCCAGGTCCGTCCGGACGACGCGCCGGTCCCCCGCGAGCAGCTCCTGACGGAGCGTGCCGACGGCGGCGAGCGATCCCTCGTCGACGACCTGGGAGACGTGCATCCCGACGAGTTCCTCGCGGGAGTAGCCCGTCATCGCGACGTACTCGTCGTTGACCATCGCGAACCGCATGTCGGCGTCCAGGGCGCAGAGGCCGTCCTCCATGGTGTCCACGACGAGCTCGTACAGCCTCCGCTGTCCCGCCTGGACCGTCCGGTCCGTGATGTCCGTGAAGAAGACGGCCAGCCCGGACTCCGACGGGTACGCGGACACCTCGAACCAGGACTCGGCCGGCGGGTAGTACGTCTCGAATGTGGCCGGGCCGCCCGTGTCCAGCGCCGTCCGGTACTCGTCGTGGAACCACGACTCGAGCGCGTCGGGGAACGCCTCGAACAGCGATTCGCCGAGGACGTCGCGCTGTTCCCGCCCGAGTAGTTCGACGGCGCGATCGTTCACGTCCGTGAAGCACCACTCCGCGTCGAGCTCGAAGTACCCGACCGGGGCCCGTTCGAGCGTCCGCCGGTGGGCCGACGCGAGTCGCTCGCGGTCGAGGGCCGCCGAGAGCGTCGCGGCGACGCCCCGGACGACGTCGACGTCGTCCCCGGAGAGCGGTCCCTCGCCGGCCGTGTACGCCTCCAGTACGCCCCACGGTTCGTCCCCCCTGCTGACGGGGACGGACAGGCCGTTGTCGACCGCGTGCTCCGGCTGGACGGTCGGTTCGCCGAGCCACTCGCCGTGCTCCGCGTCGGTCGCGACGATCGGCCCCCCCGACGCGAGCGCGCGACCGCCGAGGGTGCCCGGGTTCGCGGCCACCGGCCCCGTCCCGTCGAGCCCCTCCGACCAGCCGACGGCGCTCCGGACGGTGAACGCGTCGTCGTTGGCCAGTTCCAGCACCGCGACGTAGTCGGCGTCGAGCGCGTCGGCGACGACGCGGATCGCCTCCTCGCACAGGTCCCCCACGTCGGTCGCCTCCAGGGCGTACTCGCCGAACGACGCGAGCGCCTCGGTCCCCGTTCGCGTCCCCGTCCCCGCCGACGTGCCGCCGTCCCCGCAGGCGATCGCGTTCCGCATCCGGCGGGAGAGGAGCGAGTCGTCCACCGTCCCGAGCGCGACCACGTCGGTCGCCCCGGCCGAGAGCGCGGCTTCCACAACCGTCTCCTCCTCGGCTGGGACGACGAGCACGAACGGGAGGTCGGGGAACCGCTCGCGAACCGCCCGGAGGAACTCGATCCCGTCCCCCTCGGGCAGCGACTGGGACGCGACGACGCAGTCGATGTCCCCCTCCGCGGCGAGCCGGCCCAGGGCGTCGGTCGGGTCCGACTCCGCCACGAGGGTCGCGCCGACGAGCGCGCGCTCGACGGCCGAGGGCGCCGGCTCGTCGCCGTCGGCCCCGCCCACGACGAGGACGCGACTGCGGATCCGGCGGGTGTCGTCGTGACGCTCGACGGTCCCGGGGGAGGTCATGTCCTCCCCGAGTCGTGCGCGTGGGAACTCATTGTCAGATGGGGAGGAACTATCGACGTTTACTTATACAGCGAATAAGCGCGTTTCGCGCCGCTCTGCGGCGCGTCGACCGTACCGCTCGCGGCTTACCTGAGTCATAATAAAACCCGCACGGGGCCGAAGAACGACGTAGCGGCACCCGCCGCACACGACAACACATGACCCGAAGGAAACGCCTCGCGCTGGCCGGTATCGCACTCGTACTCCTGTTCCTCGTCGCTCGGCGTCGGTCGGGGACCGAACCCGCCGACGACGGCGAGGAGGAGGAAGGAGAGACCGAAGTGGACGTGACGGTTTAGCGTATGTACGAGGGGAAGACGGTCGGCGTCGTCATTCCGGCGTACAACGAGGAGTCGTTCATCGGGGAGGTCATCGACACCCTCCCGGAGTTCGTCGACCGCGCGTACGTCATCGACGACGCGTCGACCGACGGCACGTTGGCGGAGATCGAGGAGCACGCGGCCGAGGCGAACGAGTCGGTCCCCGAGGACCCGCCGATGACCGACGGCGGGGTGGAGCTCGACCCGCGGGTCGTCCCCATCCAGCACGAGGAGAACCGGGGCGTCGGCGGCGCGATCAAGACGGGGTACCTCCACGCGCTCGACGACGGCGTCGACGTGACGGCCGTCATGGGCGGCGACGGCCAGACCGAGCCCGACATCGTCGAACGCATCATCACGCCGGTCGTCGAGGGGAAGGCCGACTACGCGAAGGGCAACCGCCTCCTCGACCGCGACCGCGACGACATGCCCGCGTTCCGCCAGGTGGGCAACTTCATGCTCACCTTCATCACGAAGATCGCCAGCGGCTACTGGAAGCTGATGGACCCGCAGAACGGGTCGACCGCCATCTCCCACGAGGCGCTGGAGCGGGTCGGCATCGAGGACATGTACGAGGGGTACGGCTACTGCAACGACCTCCTCATCCGGCTGAACACCCGGAACATGACCGTCGCCGACGTCTCGCGGCGCGCGGTGTACAAGGACGAGGAGAGCCACATCGACTACCGGACGTACATCCCGAAGGTGTCGACGATGCTCCTGCGGGGGTTCCTCCGGCGGCTCCGGACGAAGTACCTCGTGAACGACTTCCACCCGCTCCCGCTGTTCTACTACCTCGGGGCGCTCGGGGCGGGCAGCGGCCTCCTCGCGCTCGTCGCGAACGCGGTACGGCGCGGGCGGAACGACGGGATCGCGGGGGGCGTCGCCCTCTTCATGGTCGGCTGCGTCATGCTGCTGCTGGCGATGGTGTTCGACCTGGAGGAGAACCGGGACCTCGAAGTGCTGCTGTACGACCGGTAACACCGCCCCACGATTCTGTCCGGCCGCACATTCCCCCGGCCGTCTCGACGAGTCCAGTTCGACGTGAGCCGCTGCGCTCCCGGCACGACGGTTGTGGCGCGACGTATCCACTGAGAACGCGGGTCGACGAGGTGGGAGCGGTCAATGGTCGACGACTCGCCGCCGACCCCGGACGGCGCTACTGCTGCTGCGAGACGGTGCTACTGCTGTTGCTGTGAGACGGCCGCCGGTTCGAACTCCTCGCCGAAGTCGCAGAACTCGTCGATGTTGTACTTCTTCTCGACGAACTGCTCCTCCATGAACCGGCGCGTTCGGCCGAGCGTCTCGTCCTCGAGCGCCGACAGCCGCTCGACGAAGCTCGCGTCCTCCTCGCCCCAGAGACCCGGGTGGGTCAGCACCTGCATCCGGTCGGGCGTGCCGTCGGCGAGGGGCGGTTCGTTCCGCCAGCGCTGGTTCGAGTCGCCCCGGTAGGCGATCTCCGTGAAGAAGCGCTCCTCGTAGGTGCTGTCGAAGCTCCGGAACGAGCGCCGGAACACCCACTCGGGCGGCCGGTGGAACGAGACGGCGCTCACCGGGTCCTCCGCGATCTCCACCAGGACGCGCTGCTCCGAGCGCACCCGCTCCACGAGTTCCGGCGACGAGGGCTCCCCGTTCCAGTACTGGTGGGTGCTGAAGTGGAGGCCCACGTCGTGGCCGAGCGACTCGATCCGCGCGATGATCTCTCGGTTCGGCTTGTGCTGGACGTTGTAGAACGGCGAGGTGAGCAGGAAGAAGTACGTCGACTCGATGCCGCGCTCGGCCTCCATCCGGGCGGTCCGGAGCGACTTCCGGGGCGAGAGGTCCACGTCGTGGCGGAGGATGACGTCGCCGGACTCGATCTCGTCGCTGTAGCCGCGGAACCGGTAGCCGTGGGACAGCAGGCGGTCGAGGAAGTCGCCGTACCAGTCGAACGTGAACGTCATCCGGTCGTCCGCGACGGAGACCAGCCCGTCGTCGACGGTCGTGCCCGCGCCGTCCGTTTCGACGGCGTCGGCGTCCCCGCCGGTCGTTCCCGCGTCGGGGTCGCTCATTGCGAGTCCCCCAGCGGTCGGGCCGGCGAGCCCGCGACCGTCGTCCCCGCGGGCACGTCCTCGAGTACCGCGGCGTTCATGCCGAGTTCGGCGTCGGCGCCGACGGTGACGTCTGTGGCGACCGACACCTGCGGGTGGACGGTCGTGCGTGCGCCGATCGAGGAGCCCCCGGCGAAGCCGGAGCCGAAGGCGACGGTGACGTCCTCGCCGATCTCGACCTGGTGGGCGAGGTGGACGTTGCCGCTCAGTTTCGCGCCGCGGCGGACCACCGTCTCGTCGAACACCGCCCGGTCGATCGAGCAGTTCGCGCCCACGGCGACGTCGTCCTCGAGGACGACCTCGCCGTCGTGGATCTGTCGGCCGAGGCTGTCGTCGTCCATCCGCGCGAACCCGAACCCGGTCTCACCGAGGACGGTCCCCGGGCCGACCGAACAGTCGTCGCCGATGGTGACGCAGTCGGCGACGTAGGCGTTCGCGCCGATCCGGCAGCGCTCGCCGACCGTCGCGCCCGGTTCGACGACCGCCGACGGGTGGACCGTCGTCTCGGCCACCTCGTCGACGAAGAACTCGTTCACGGCTCTGACGAAGGCCGGCTTCGGCCGGTCGGCGTGGACGAGCGTCCGACCCTCGATCGCCGGGATCGACCGTCCGCAGACGACGACGCCCGCGTCGGACGCCCGGACCTCGTCTGGGTCGTCGTACGTGCAGAACGCGAGGTCGTCCGGTCCCGCGCCGTCGAGCGCGTCGACGCCCGTGACCGTCGTCCGCGGCCCGGTCAACTCGGCGTCGAGGAACGACGCGAGTTCGCCGGCGTCGAGCCCGGTCGTCCGGCCGTCCCCCGGCTGGTCCCCGTCTGCCGACCGTGCGGCGTGTGAGTGACCCGTCATGGTATCCCCATCGTCAGAGGAACCGTGCCGTCGGGCCATTCTTATTCGGCTGTTAAGCCGCGGTCGCCGGTTCAGACGTCGGGCGAGCGGGACCGGAGCACGCCGAGCAGCGACCGAATGCCGGGCGCCCCGTCGAGCACCCACAGCCCCACGACCGCGAGCAGCATCCCGAGGTAGAGCAGGAGGAAGGGCAGGTACTCCGGCTGGGTGACCTCGTGGAGGTAGCGGCCGACGTACAGGGTGAACCGACCCGCGAAGCCGACGTCGCTCTCGTACCCCTCGAAGGTGACGAACGGCCAGAGGACGCGTTCGAACCCGAGCCCCTGTCCCTTGAGCGCCGGGCTGAGAACGTCGGCCGCGAGGTGGGAGACGTACCCGGCGGCGAACGCGACGCCGACGTCGGGCCGGTCATGGCGAAGGGCGACCGCCGCCACGACGGCCGCGGCCGGCACGGCGAACAGGACGGAGTGGCCGATGGCGTAGCCCTGCGGGAACAGTCCGAGCCCCCACGAGAGCGGCTTGTCGACGAGGTCGGGGAACTGCGTCGCCAGCGCGAGGACCAGCGCCTCGGCGCCGCGCGGCGAGCGCCGCCAGGCGACGTGGGTCCACGCCGAGTAGAGCAGGTAGCCGAACGCGAGGTGCTCCCACGGCCACATGGGTTAGTTGCCCCCGAGACCGATCCCGCCGTCGTCGGTCTCGGTCCCGGTGCCCGTACCCGTCTCGGTGCCGGTTCCAGTGCCGGTGTCAGTTCCGGTGCCGGTTCCGGTTTCGGTCTGAGTGCCCGTCGGAGTAGTCATCCCGGAATCGGTACTCGTTCCGGTGCTCGTCCCCGTGGAGGTGCTCGTACCTGCCGGGGTACTCGTACCTGTCGGGGTGCCCGTTCCGGTACCGCCATCCTCAGCACCGCCGTCGTCGCTGCTACCGCCACCGTCGCCATCAGCGTTAGCGCCGTCATCGCTGCCACCGGTGTCGCCCCCGCTCCCGCCACCGCCGACCGAGATCATCAGCTGCACATCCCGGTAGGCGTTCTCCCGCGTGGGGTCCTCCGGCGGTTCACCCTGGTACAGGAGGTACTGCACCCGGAGGCGCCCGCCGCTGAACGTCGGCTGGAGGTCGTGCTCGACCCGCGCGGTCTCTCCCGCGCCGACCGTGGGCGTGAACCTGGTGAGTTCGGTCTCCTCGGCGACGGTCGTCCCGTTCGGCGTCTGGTCTATCCGCTGGAGCTCCGCCACGATGGTGTAGGACTGCTCGGCCCCCTCACGGTTCGTCACGGTCACGAACAGCGGCTGGCTCTCCCCGGAGGAGAACTGGGTCGGGTAGTTCTCCGCGACAAACTCGCCGTCGTCCGTCTCGGTGGTGAGGTACAGTTCGGTGAACCCCTGTTCCTCCGTCGGGTAGACGTACGCGACGCCGACGCTGCTCACGAGCGCGAGGACGCTCGCCACCAGGAGGACGTTCATGAGCAGCCCCCGCCACGTCGTCGCCTCGAACGTCGACGACTGCGAGAGGCTCCGGTCGTGCTTCCTGAACGGGCGCACCGCCATCCCGAGCAGGTGCGTCAGCGGCGGGACGCCCATCCGCCGCTCCTCGGGGAGCCGAGCGCGGCGGAAGAACGCCAGCAGCGTCAACACCACGGTGAGCGGTGCGAGCACCAGGAGCGTCGGAACCACGGCGATGGTGCCGGCGGCGAAGTTCAGCGCGAGCACGATGGCGGGGACGATGGCGATGCTCGCGGCGACCGAGAGGCCGAGGCGCGCGGACGGCGACAGCCCGTCGTCGACGACGCCGGGGGGCGCGACCGACCGCTTCTCCGGGGACCACTCGTCGCTCTGCTTCGCGCGCTCGGGGTAGATCGCGGCGACCAGCGCGTAGCCCGGAAGGAGGATCAGTATCGGGGCCACGGCGGCCGTCCTGAGCGGCGAGCTGTCGACGTCGAGGAGGACGACCCCGGTGGCGATCACCGTGAGGAGCAGAACGACGAGGAGGTCGGTCGTCCACCTGTTTGTCCGCGCGTTCATCGAGTGCGCCTTGCCCGGCGGCGGGTAAAAAACCCCACGTCCCTTGTCGCCCGAAACTGCCAAAATCAAGCATTAGAGCGCTTCTAAGCCCATGTCAGCTGTTCGCAGGGAATCGGGCGGGACCGTCCGGAGGCCGCTTATCTGGCCTATAATAAACCCGCTGAGTGCTCGATGACCGGGTAGCACGTGTTGCCGTGCGGGTCAGCGAGGACCCACGCGCCCACGGGAGTACCCATGACTTACCAACCACATCCGACGCCTTCGGAGCACCAACTCGACCGGGCCACCGACGCACCGACGGGACCGACCGCGGTCCCGGCGGTGGAAGCATGAGCGGCGAGGTCCCCCTCGCGGGGGAGGTCCCCATCGCCGACCCCGAGCTCGGGGACGCCGAGATCGACCGCGTCGTCGACGTGCTCGAATCCGGGCAGCTCGCGGACGGCCCCGAGGTGCGCGCGTTCGAGGACGAGTTCGCCGACCGCTGCGACAGCGAGCACGCCGTCGCCACGTCGAACGGGACGACCGCGCTCCACGCGGCGCTCGAGGCGGTCGACATCGGCGAGGGCGACCGCGTCCTCACGACGCCGTTCTCGTTCGTCGCGACGGCGAACGCGGTCAGGCTCGCGGGCGCGGAACCGGTGTTCGCGGACGTCGACCCCGGGACGTACAACCTCGACCCGAACAGCGTCGAGGAGCGCCTGCGCGAGGAGGCGGTGGACGCCATCCTGGCGGTCCACCTCTACGGGCTGCCCGCGCCGATGGCCGAACTCGCCGACATCGCTGAGGCACACGACGTCCCGCTGATCGAGGACGCGGCGCAGGCGCACGGCGCCGAGTTCGAGGGGACGCCGGTCGGCTCCATCGGCACCGTCGGCACGTTCTCGTTCTACCCGACGAAGAACATGACCACGGGCGAGGGCGGGATGATCACGACCGACGACGAAGAGGTCGCCGACGCGGCCGCCAGCTTCGTCAACCACGGGCGGGAGACCGCCGGCTACGAGCACGTCGAGCTCGGCCACAACTTCCGCATGACGAGCATGGCCGCCGCCATCGGCCGCGAGCAGCTGGCGCGGCTGGACGAGTTCATCGAGCGCCGGCGCGAGAACGCCGAGATCCTCACGGACGCGCTCGCGGACAGTCCCTGCGTCACGCCGACGGAACCGGAGTACGCCAGGCACGTCTACCACCAGTACACCGTCCGCTGCGGGAACCGGGACGAGCTGAAGGACGCGCTGGCCGAGCGGAACGTCGGAAGCGCCGTCTACTACCCGACGTGCATCACCGAGCAGCCGGCCTACGGGGGCGAGTTCGGCTCGGCCCCGGTGGCCGAACAGCTCGCCGACGAGGTGCTCTCGCTGCCGGTCCACCCGAACGTCTCGCCGGAGGCGGCCGCGTACATCGGCGACCTGATCGCCGACGAACTGGAGGTGGCCCATGTCTGAGACGCCGCTCCGGGCCGGGGTCATCGGCGTGGGGAGCATGGGGCAGAACCACGCGCGCGTGTACGACGAGATCCGCCCGACGACGCTCGCGGGCGTCTTCGACGTGGACGACGAGCAGGCCGCGTCGATCGCACGGGAGCACGAGACGACGGCGATGGGGCTCGAGGAGCTCCTGGAGACGGTCGACGTCGCCACGGTCGCGGTGCCGACGGAGTACCACTACGACATGGCCCGCCAGTGCATCGAGCACGGCGTCGACGTGCTCGTCGAGAAGCCGTTCGTCGCCGAGCCGGCGGAGGGCGAGGAGCTCATCGAGCTCGCGGAGCGGGCCGGCGTCACCGTACAGGTCGGCCACATCGAGCGGTTCAACCCGGCTGTCATCACGCTCCGCGAGTTCGTCGACGACCTCGACGTCATCTCGGTCAGCGCGGAGCGGCTCGGCCCGCCCCTCGAGCGCGAGATCGACGACTCCGTGGTGATGGACCTGATGATCCACGACATCGACATCGTCCTCGACCTGATCGACGGCGAGCTCACCACGGTCAACGCCGTCGGGACGGATGAGGGGCGCTACGCCTCCGCGAACCTGTCGTTCGACTCGGGCGTCGTCGGCCATCTCACCGCCAGCCGCGTGACCCAGGAGAAGGTCCGCGGGCTCACCATCTCGGCCCGCGACTGTCGGGTGAAGGTCGACTACATCGACCAGACGGTCGAGGTCCACCGGGCCTCCACGCCGGAGTACCTCCGCGAGGGGGGGAACGTCCACTACCGCCACGAGAACCTCGTCGAGCGGGTGACCGTCGACCGCCGCGAACCGCTCAAGGAGGAGCTCCGGGCGTTCGCCGACGCCGCGGCGAACGGGACCGAGCCTGTGGTGACCGCCGAGGACGGCCTCCAGGTGCTCGAGACCACCACGGCCATCGAGCAGGACGCGACCCGGTCGCGCCTCGAACGCGCGGGCGTGCCGGTGAACGCCGGCTCCGACTGACGCCGGCCGCTCCCGGCGCGATCTCGGGGACTCCCGTCGGTTCCGACCCGCGGTCGATCCGATTACTGACGACGAACGGTACCTTTTCACGAGTCGAAAGACCGGGAATCCGCCGACGTGAGGCTTATCACTGCTCTAATCGGGCGCTTACCTGGCCGATAATGAAGGGGGTGGGTCGCGGAGGGACGAGCAAGCCCCGCAGCCCCCGCAGGGGGGAGCCGCGGGGACCCCACTTCACAATGAGCGCATCGAAGAACACACCCCACGCGCGAGACTCGCCGACCGGGCACGGTTCGACGGTCCGGACGAACGGACGCGGTCCGACGGCGGAGCAGTCATGACCGGCTTCGTCACCGGAGCCGACAGTCAGATCGACGACGACGCCACCGTCGGCTACCCGGACGAGGCGGACGGGGAGAACACCGTGATCGGTGCGAACGCGACCATCCGCGCCGGCACAATCATCTACGACGGCGTGGACATCGGCGACGACTTCACGACGGGCCACAACGCGGTCGTCCGCGAGGAGACCCGGATGGGCGACGACGTGCTCGTCGGCTCGGACACGATCGTCGACGGCCGGTGTACCATCGGCTCGCAGGTGAGCATGCAGACCGGCGTCTACGTCCCGCCGAAGACGAGGATCCACGACGGCGTCTTCCTCGGGCCGAACGCCGTGCTGACGAACGACCCCTACCCGCTGCGACAGGACGTCGAACTCGACGGGCCGACGATCCGCGAGGGGGCCTCGATCGGCGCGAACGCGACCGTGCTCCCCGGCGTCACCGTCGGCGAGAACGCGTTCGTCGCCGCCGGCGCCGTCGTCACGGAGGACGTGCCCGCCGACACCCTCGCCGTCGGCGTTCCGGCCGAACACAAGCCGCTTCCGGACGAACTGGAAGGGGGGAACCTCGACCGATGACCGCCGAAGGGACGTTCCAGTTCTACGGGTCGAGCGACTCGCCGGAGTCCGTGAACGCGGCGCTCACCGGCGGGGAGGTCCCCGTCGCCGTCTACGGGCTCGGGAAGATGGGCCTCCCGCTGGCCACGGTGTACGCCGAGGTCACCGGGAACGTGACCGGGGTCGACGTCGACCCGGACGTGGTCGAGCGCGTGAACCGCGGCGAGAGCCACGTCGCCGGCGAACCGGGACTCGACGACGCCGTCGGCGACCTGGTGGACGCGGGCTCGTTGTCCGCCACCGCCGACGGCGAGGCGGCCGCCGAGGACGCGCGGCTCCACGTCATCATCGTGCCGACCCTCATCGACGAGGGGAACGAGCCGGACCTCTCGGTCGTGACGGAGGTAGCCGAGACGATCTCCGCCGGCCTGGAGCCCGGCGACATGGTGATCGCCGAGTCGACGCTCCCGCCCCGGAGCTGCCGGGACGTGCTCCTCCCGCTGCTGGAGGAGGAGAGCGGCGTATCGCGCGAGGAGTTCGGGCTGGCGTTCTGCCCGGAACGGACCTCCAGCGGGCGCGCGCTCGAGGACATCCGCGGCGCCTACCCGAAGATCGTCGGCGGCATCGACGACGAGAGCGGCCGGCTGGCCGAGCTGATCTACGGCAACGTCAACTCCAACGACGTCATCCGGGTCGCCGACGCGACGACCGCGGAGGCTGTGAAGGTGTTCGAGGGGGTGTACCGCGACGTGAACATCGGGCTCGCGAACGAGCTCGGACGTCACGCGGGCGAACTCGACATCGACGTGACGGAGGCCATCGAGGCGGCCAACACCCAGCCGTTCTGCGAGATCCACCGGCCCGGCGCCGGCGTCGGCGGGCACTGCATCCCGTACTACCCGCACTTCCTCATCCAGCAGTTCGACGCCGACTCGCGGCTGATGGAGACCGCGCGCGGCGTGAACGAGGAGATGCCGGCGTACACGGCCGACGCCGCGCTCGACGGCCTGCTCGGCGAGGGAGTCGACCCCGCCGACGCGTCGGTGCTCGTGCTCGGGCTGACCTACCGGCCCGGCGTGGACGAGCTCCGTGCGACGCCCGCACTCCCGATCGTCGAGGAGCTCTCCTCGGCCGGGACGGACGTGGACGCCGTCGACCCCGTGACCGACGACGACGAGCCGTTCGAGCGCGCCGGCGCGACGATCCGCGACCTCGACGAGGTCGAGGACGCGACGTACGACGCCGTCGTGCTGGTCACCGACCAGCCCGCGTTCGAGTCGCTCGACGTCCCCGCGCTCGGTCCGGAGGACCGCGACCTGGTCGTCGTCGACGGCCGCCAGGCGCTGACGGAACTGCGCGGCGCCGACGGGGTCGCCTACCGGGGGGTGGGCGTCAATGTCTGAGAGCCTCACGTCCGAGACCACCCGCGCGGCGGTCGAATCGGCGACCGTCTGCGTCGTGGGGCTCGGCTACGTCGGCGTCCCCCTCAGCCTCGGCTTCGACGAGGAGGGGCTGGACGTCGTCGGCTTCGACATCGACCGCGACAAGGTGGAGAAGCTCGCGTCGGGCGACGACGTCACCGGCGACCACGGCGACGAGGTCGTCGCCGCGAGCGAGATCGAGTTCACGGCCAACCCGGCCCACATCTCGCAGGCCGACTACGTCATCCTCACCGTGCCGACGCCGGTGGACGACACCAAGAACCCGAACCTCGACTTTATCGAGGCCGCGAGCCGGACGGTCGGCGAGTACATGTCCGAGGGCGCGACGGTCGTGCTCGAGTCGACCGTCTACCCGGGCGTGACCCGCGAGGTGCTCGGGCCGGTCATCGAGGAGGCCTCCGGGCTCGAGATGGGCTCGGGGTTCAACCTCGGCTACTCCCCCGAGCGGCTCTCGCCGGGCGTGGAGGGTCGGGGGCTGCGCGACGTCGTGAAGATCGTCAGCGGCGACACCGACGAGACGCTCGCGGAGCTGGCGGCGCTGTACGGGCTCGTCGTCGACGCCGGCGTCTACCGTGCCCCCTCGATCGAGACGGCCGAGGCCGCGAAGGTGATCGAGAACGTCCAGCGCGACGTCAACATCGCGCTGGTCAACGAGCTCGCGATCGTCTGTGATCACCTCGGCCTCGAGACCGAGGAGGTGCTCGACGCGGCCGGGTCGAAGTGGAACTTCCACGACTACCGCCCCGGGCTGGTCGGCGGACACTGCATCCCCGTCGACCCGCTGTACCTCGCGCACGGCTCCCAGCGAGCCGGCTACTCGCCGGACCTCATCCTGACGGGCCGCGAGGTCAACGAGTACATGCCCAAGCACGCCGCCGAACTGGCGCTGCGCGCGCTCAACGACAGCGGACGGGTGATGAAGGACAGCAGGCTGCTGATCCTCGGGCTCGCCTACAAGGCGAACGTCGGCGACATCCGGACCTCCGAGGTCAGCGGCGTCATCCGGGAACTGGAGACCTACGGCGTCGAGGTCGCCGGCTACGACCCGCACGCCGACGACGAGGCGATGGCCGAGTCGTTCGGGATCGATATCCAGGGGGAGCGACGCTTCGAGGGGTTCGACGGCGTCCTCGTCGCGACGGCACACGACGAGTTCGGCGACCTCGACCTCGGGGCCGTCGCCGACGAGCTGAACGACGACCCGGTGCTCGTGGACGTCGCCGGGCAGTTCGACGGGGAGAGCGCCGCCGAACACGGGTTCCGCTACGAGTGTCTGTGAGACGTATGTACGGGGAAACCGCGGCCACCGAACCGGGCGTCCGCACGCCGCCGAGGGGGGTCCGCTGATGGACGTCCTGATCAGCGTCCAGCACCCCGCGCACGTCCACTTCTACAAGCACGCCGTCGAGGAGCTCCGCGAGCGCGGGCACGACACCCACGTCTTCGCCGTCGACAAGGACGTCACGGTGGACCTGCTCGACGCCTACGACGTGGACCACACCGTCCTCGCCGGACGCGCGCCCGGCGGGTCGGTGCCGCGCGCGCAACTGACCTACGAGTACCGGCTCTGGCGGGCCGCCCGCGGGATCGGGCCGGACGTCGTGACGGGGATCGGCGGCGTCGCCGCCTCCCACGTCGCGGCGCTCGTCGGCGCCCGGAGCGTCGTCTTCACCGACACGGAGCACGCGACCCTCTCGAACCGGCTGGCGTTCCCGTTCGCGGACCTCATCTGCACGCCGACCTGCTACCGCGATCAGGTGGGGCCGAAGCAGTACGCCTACCCCGGCTACCACGAGCTCGCGTACCTGCACCCGGACCGGTTCACGCCCGACCCCGACGCGCTGGACGACGTGGACGTGGACCCCGACGACACGTTCGTCGTCTTCCGACTGGTGCGCTGGGACGCGATGCACAACGTGGGCGGCGAGGGGTTCGAGGACCTCGAGGACGTCGTCGAGCGGCTGGAGTCGACCGGCGCGGACGTCCTCATCACCTCCGAGAAGTCGCTCCCGCCCGCGCTCGAGGAGTACCGCGCGACGGTCGCGACCCACCGGATGCACGACCTGCTCGCCCACGCCGACCTCTTCGTCGGGGAGAGCGGGACGATGACGGCCGAGAGCGCCGTCCTCGGGACGCCGTCGATCTACGTCCACGAGAACGACACCGGGCTGACCGACGACCTGGCGGAGTACGGGCTGGTGTACCCGTTCCACGGGCCCGACCGCCACGAGGCCGGCCTCGAGAAGGCGATCGCCATCCTCGAGGGGAGCGAGGGGGCCGACTGGGATGCCCGGCGAGAGCGCCTCCTCGACGACCGTCGGGACACGACGGACGTGATCGTCGAGCGGCTGCTCCACGAGGGGGCGAGGTGAGCCGGATGCGCGTCCTCCAGCTCGTCACCACGGAGTCGGCGTTCTTCCAGAAGCAGGTCGAGGCGCTCGAACGGCAGGGCGTCTCGTGTACCACCGTCTCGCTCGAGAAGCGCGGGAGCGACGGCCGCTCGGTCCGCGCCTACGGCGACCTCTACAGGCGGCTGCTCTCGGAGGTCTCGGGCGAGTTCGACCTCGTCCACGCCAACTACGGGCTCGTCGGGCCGCTCGCCGTGGCCCAGCCGTGCCGCCCCCTGGTCCTCACCCTCTGGGGGTCGGAGATCATGGGCGAGGCCGGCTGGCTCGACGCGGTGAGCGCGTGGACCGCCCGCCGGAGCGACGCGGTCGTCGCCCCGTCCGCGTCCGTCTCGCGACAGCTCGACTGCGAGCACCACGTCGTCCCCTTCGGCGTGGACACCGACCTGTTCCGACCGATCCCGCGGGCCGACGCCCGCGAGCGGCTGGGCTGGGACCAGGACGCCGACATCGCGCTCTTCCCGTACGACCCCGCCCGGTCGATCAAGAACTACCCCCTCGCGGAGTCGGTCGTGGACCGGGCCGAGGGCGACGTCACCCTGAAGACCGTGTTCGACGTCCCCTACGAACGGATTCCGCTGTACATGAACGCGAGCGACGCCCTGCTCGTGACCTCGCGCCGCGAGAGCGGACCGATGGTCGTGAAGGAGGCGACGGCGTGCGACGTCCCCGTCGTGTCGACGGACGTCGGCTTCGTCGCCGACGTGCTCGAGGGCGTCGAGGGCTCGTCGGTCTGCTCGTCGCACGGGCAGCTCGTCGAGGGGCTCGAGGCGGCGCTGGCCGCCGATGGTCGCGCGGACGGGCGCGACCGGTTCGACGCGATGGGGCTCGACCGGATGGGCGAACGCCTCGTCGACGTGTACCACGAGGCGCTCGGTCGACGTGGGGAGGCGGCTCCGATCGAGGGGGTGGCCGATGTACGAGCGTAACAGTGGACTGTCGGGCTGGCTCGCCGACCGCCGCCTCGACGTGGGCGCGGCAGTGCTCGGGCTGCTGCTCGCGGTGCTCATGTTCCCGCTGCGGTTCCTCATCTCGCAGATCTACATCAAGACGCTGCCCATCGTGCTGGGGCTCGCCTGCATCCTCTACCTCGTCGCGGTGCGTCAGAACCGCCAGACGTCCGGGCTCCCACACCTCGGCGCCTGGTTCGCCCGTCTCGGGCCGACCGTCGTGCTGTTCGGGCTCGCCGCGATGGTGCTCGTGGCGGCGGTCACGGGCGAGCGGAGCCGGAGTTTCTACGACCTGGGCGGGATCGTCGGCACCCTCCTGATCGGACAGGTGATCCTGCTACGCGACCGGGACCTCCACCCCAGCGTCCTGCTCGCGCAGGTCGTCGCGTTCGGGCTGGTCCTCCGGTTCGCCGCGCTCTACACGGCACCGGGGTTCATCGGCGTCGACGTCTGGTCGCACACGACCTACATCGAGTCGATCCGCCAGGCGGGGTCGCTCGCACCCGTCTCGGAGAGCAAGTACTACGCGTCGCCGCTCTACCACCTGCTGGTGACGGCGGCGGCGGGGTTCTACGACGTCTCGATCCGCAACGCGCTGTACCTCACGCTCGGCATCGCGATGCCGCTGACCACGCTGCTGGTGTACGGGACCGCGCGCCTCCTCGTGCCGGTCCGGTGGGCCACGTTCGCGGCGGTGTGTTACGTGATGGCCGACCACGCGATCCGGTGGGGGATCCACATCATCCCGACGAGCATGGGGCTCGTGTTCTTCCTCGGCATGCTGTTCGCGCTCACGCGCGTCCTGCAGGCCGAACACGAGACCCGCGACTTCGTGCTCCTCGTGATCTTCAGCATGGCGGTCATCCTGACCCACCAGATCTCCTCGTTCATCATGCTCGTGCTCGTGGGGGCGGGGCTCGTCGGGCAGCTGCTGCTCCACTTCGACTTCATCCGCACCCCGCGGGTCCAGAACCCCTTCGCGTCGTCGATGGCCACCCCGGTCAACCTCGTCGGGCTGCTGGCGTTCGACGTCGGGTTCATCACGTTCATGTGGTCGCTCACCCCGTACAAGGGCGACACCTTCCTCGAGACCGTACTGAGCTACCTCTACGTCACGCTCGTCGAGTCCGCAGGGTTCCTCAGCGGCGTCAGCAGCAGCTCCGGCGGCGGGGCCGCCGGCGCCGCCGGCGGCGGCCCGGGCTCGCCCTTCATCGCCACCCTCGTGACGTACGTCGACAAACTCGGCTTCCTGGTGCTGCTGTGTGCCACTGTCATCGGCTGCCTGGCCGTCCTGCGCCGCCGCAGGGCGAGCCACGCGACGTTCACGCTCCTGGTGGCTGTGACGGTCATGCTCTTCTTCGTCCTGGGGCTCCCCCTCTTCGGCATCGAGAACTTCGTCCCCGGACGGTGGATCGCCTTCATCTACGCGCCGATGGTGATCCTGGCCGCCATCGGCCTGGGGTACCTCTCCCGGAACGTCTCGCCCGCGGTCGTCGTCGCGTTCCTCCTGATCTTCGCGCTGGTCTTCCCGAGCGTCATGCTGATGTCGACCGACGGGTCGATGGACAGCCCGGTGTTCACCAGCCAGCACGAGCGGCTCTCCTACACCGAGACCGAACTGGCCGCGATGGAGACCATCGGGACCATGGCCGACGAGGAACGGCACATCGCGGGGGGACACGTCTTCACCGACCACCCCTACCAGACGGTGTTCACACGGACGGGAGCCGCCCACGCCGAGCCGATACGCCTGGAGAACGGGCGTGCGGTGCAGTCCGGCGCGGTCGTCTACCGGGAGTACCAGTCCGACGGCGGGTCGTTCTTCCGGATCGGGGAGGGCGCGGGGATCCGTAACCCGTCCCAGGACCAGATCTGTCCGAGGACGACCTCCCACATCTATTCGAACGGTGACGTGCGTATGTGTATGACACCCACGTCACAGGGGTAACGTGATCGCGACGGTGCAAACGATGCAAACTGCTGCAATCACGGTACAGCGGCGGGGTTGTCAATTCATTCTACATGTTTCGGATGGTTCCTATTACTGCGCTAAAGAGTGTACAAAGGACGGCAATGGTCGGGATTAGTTTCTCATTTTATTACCCTCACGGCAATCTGAGGGAGCGAAGAAAGATGACCATCGCTGCAAGCTCGTCTACCAAGCACGACGTGAACGCCGTGGAGTCGGAGAGCGACAGTCAGAGTCGGCTGACGGAGGACCAGGTGTTCCACGTGCTCCAGAACCAGCGGCGCCGGTGGGTACTGAAGTACCTCGAGGGCCGGGACGGTCAGGTTCGCATGCGCGACATCGCCGAACAGGTGGCCGCGTGGGAGCACGACACGACCGTACAGGCGCTCACATCGAAGGAACGCCAGCGAGTCTACATCCCGCTGTATCAGAACCACCTTCCGAAGCTCGACGAGGAGGGGATCATCGACTACAACCAGAGCCGGGGCATCGTGGAGCGCACGAGGCTGGCCGACCAGCTCAACCCGTACCTGGACCCGTTCGAGGACGACGACGCCGACGGCGAGGAGGCGGAGACGTTCCCCTGGGAGCTCTCCTACCTCGGCGCCGCCGGGGTCGGCGGCGCGCTCGTCGCGGGGGAGACCATGGGAATGCCCGTGGTGTCGATGGCGCCGGACGCCCTCGTCGGCGTCCTCGTCCTCCTCCTGTTCACCGTCACCACGATCGCCCACGTCGCGAGCGAGCGTGTCCTCGACCAGTAACCCCCTCGACGCACGACGACGGACGCCGCCGACGCCGACAGCTGACCCTCTCACCCCCTGAAGACGGCTCTCCGCCGCCGCGAACGACACAGTTCGTCGCCCGCAGGGCCGCCGCTCGCGAGTCCGATCGAACCGGACAGTGACGACGAGCGTCGGGAGAAGTACCTTCACCGACGTCCGAACCCCTCGACCGACGTTCGGTCCGTCGACTGGCGTCCGGAACGCCTGTTCGCGCCCGAGGATCCGACCGGCGAACGACGCGAGGACGTCCCCGCGGCCGCCGAACGTCCCCGATGAATCGCTCCGGAACCCCGTCCGACGCCCATCGTCGTCGGACCGGGACCGACACGCCCTCGGTACACTCGCTCGTGCGCGCTCGTTCTGCGAGAATCGCTGTACGCGTCGAACCCCGCGGCCGCGCGCGTTCGGCGTCTGCGGGGAAGCGTTACGTCCCGGACCGGTCCCGGGCCGAACCGACGTCGCGGCTCAGTTCCCGACCGCGCTCTCGAGCTGTGAGAGCGTCGACTCGAAGTCGACCGTGGGGGCCGTGATCTCCTCGTTCGCGAACACGCGCGGGACGGTCGCGATCCCCAGGTCGCTCGCGGCCCCGGTCGTCGACTGGACCGGCCCGGCGTACGCGTTCGACCTGATGGACTGCTGGACCTGCTGGGTGCCGTTCACGCCGCTCTTCTCGGCGAACCTGACGAGGAGGGACGGCTGCGCCCACTCGCGTCGCTCCTGCGGCTGGTTCGCGAAGACGTGCGCGAAGTACGACCAGTACGACTCGGGGTCGACGTCCCAGACCGAGAGCCCCGCCCGCGCGGCGCGGGGGGCGTCCGGCCCGAGGAACGGCTCCCCCGACTGGTAGGACAGCGCCCGGAACTCGAGCGCCAGGTCCCCCGGCCGGACGAAGCGGTCGACGACCTCCGGGAGCTGGTTCAGGACGAAGTCCTGCGTGTACGGGCACTTCCAGTTGCCGTACACCGTCGCGGTGGCCGACGCGTCCGAGGCGCCCATCCGGGCGTACTGCGTCCGCTCCTCGGGCAGCGGCACGTCGGCCAGCGAGATGTCCGGGGACTCGATGGTGACGGACTCCGTGGACCACGAGTCGTCGTCCGGGGTCCCGGACGCGTCCGTCGACTCGGAACCCGGCGTGCTCCCCGTGTCGGTCTCGGGGACCGGCGTCCCCGTCCCTCCGCCCGCCCCAGGGGTACCTTCGCCACTCGAGAACTGCTCCGCCACGGTCGCACAGCCAGCCAGCGACAGTGTCGCCGCCGTACCGGCAACCTGCAACAGCCGTCTGCGAGTTCGATCACTCGGCATGATTGTACTGGTGTTCCCTTCGACCGTTATTACCGGGTTGATAAACGGCTTCGTGGCCGGTTCGAGTCCGAACGGAGCCGCGTTCGAATCCGACTTAATCGAGCTTAGTCGAGTTTAGTTCCCGCACGCGGGAACGTTCCCGACTGTTGTTCACGTGGGATATCGCGCCTCGAGGAGGGCGATTCCGCTTATCCCGTCTATAGTAATGCACCGAGGGGAGGTAGGAAGGAGCGAGTTCACCGAGAGTCCGGCTTTCGAAACCGGAGACCGATCAACCATGACAAGAGATTCCACCCGCAACGGGTTCGAGAGCGAGGTCGAGCAGACGGAAGCCGACGACGTCGGAACCGAGGGGACGACGAGCCGCGAGCGTCTCCCCGGCCGAACGGGGCCACGTGCACGGCGAGCACACCTCGACACGGAGGGCGCGTAGATGTGCGGAATCATCGCCCGGATCGGCCCCGACGAGGCCATCCCGCGGGTGCTCACCGGACTCGAGAACCTGGAGTACCGCGGCTACGACTCCGCGGGCGTCGCCCTCCAGAACGGCTCGGGCGTCTCGGTGGTCAAGTGCTCCGGGAAGGTCAATGACCTGAAGGAGCGCGTCGACGGGACCCACCTCGACGGGAACATCGGGATCGGGCACACGAGATGGAGCACCCACGGTGCCCCGACGGACGAGAACGCCCACCCGCACACGAACGAGGACGGCGACATCGCGGTCGTCCACAACGGCATCATCGAGAACCACCAGTCCCTGCGCGACAAGCTCGAGGAGACCGGGGTCCGGTTCCGGAGCGACACGGACACCGAAGTGATCCCCCACCTCCTCGACCACTACTACGACGCGGACACCGACCCGCACACCGCGTTCGTCGAGGCGATCCAGCAGCTCGAGGGGAGCTTCGCCGTCGCCGCGATCTTCGACGACGAGGACGCCGTGTTCGCCGCTCGGCGCGGCTCGCCCCTCGTGATGGGGCTCGGCGAGGACCAGTACTTCCTCGCGAGCGACGTGCCCGCCTTCCTGGAGTACACGGACGAGGTCGTCTACTTCGAGGACGGCGACGTCGCCACGGTCCGCCCGGACGGGGTGGACATCACCACGCTCGAGGGCGAGCCGGTCGACCGCGAGATCGACACGGTCGACTGGAACCCGGAGGAGACCGGCAAGGGCGGCTACGAGCACTACATGCTGAAGGAGATCGACTCCCAGCCGACGTCGCTCAGGAACACCATCAAGGGGCGCATCTCGCCCTCGGGCGACGACGTCGACGTCGACGCCTTCGACCCGGAGACCCTCTCGGAGTTCAGCGAGGTGCAGTTCGTCGCGTGCGGAACGTCGTATCACGCGGCGCTGTACGGCACCACGCTCCTGAACGAGGCCGGGGTGCGCGCCCGCACCTACCGCGCGAGCGAGTACCAGATGGCGTCCGACCCGGTCACCGAGGAGACGCTCGTCGTCTCCGTGACCCAGAGCGGGGAGACCGCCGACACGCTCGGCGCGATGCGCCGGGCGTCCCGCGAGGGCGCGACGGTCCTGACGGTGACGAACGTGATGGGCTCCTCGGCCGCGCGCGCGGCAGACGAGACGGTGTACATCCACGCCGGCCCCGAGATCGGCGTGGCCGCGACAAAGACGTTCTCGTCCCAGACCGTCACGCTGGCGCTGCTCGCACAGCGACTCGCGGCCCACATGAGCGGCGAGCGCGAGCACCGCGACCTCGAACCCGCGCTCGACGCGCTCACGTCCCTGCCGGACGACCTCGGGCGGATGCTCGAGGGGGACGACGCGGAGCGGATCGCGAACCGGTTCCTCGGCAGCGACGCGTACTTCTTCATCGGGCGGGGGCTCGGCTACCCCGTGGCGAAGGAGTCGGCGCTCAAGTTCAAGGAGATCACCTACGAACACGCCGAGGGGTTCGCGTCGGGCGAGCTGAAACACGGCCCGCTCGCCCTAGTGACGCCCCAGACGCCGGTGTTCGCGGTGTTCACCGGCGAGCACGACGAGAAGACCCTGAAGAACGCGAAGGAGGCCCAGACCCGCGGCGCGCCGATCGTGGCCGTCGCGAAGGAGGGTCACCCCGCCATCGAGGCGACCGACGCGCACCTCCCGATCCCGGACACCGACCCGATGTGGTCCGGACTGCTCGCGAACGTCCAGTTGCAGCTCGTGTCGTACCACGCGGCGAACGAACTCGGGCGATCGATCGACAAACCCCGAAACCTGGCGAAGAGCGTCACAGTCGAATGACGCGCACAGGGGACTGGCTGCCAACACTATGAAGAAGGAACTGTTCGGCGTGTTCGGGGACCGCTCGGAGTTCGGCAAGTTCAGGTCCGAGACGGAGTTCGACCGCGTCGTCGAGGGGGGGACTGCGACCGTGGGCATCCGCGACGTCGGGCTCGGGATCCCCGGTCGGTCGACGGTCTACTCCGGCGACGGGGGCGTCTGCGTCCTCTGGGGCGAGGTGTACACCCCCAAGAGCACGGGGATGGACCCCGCCAGGTGGCTCCTCGGCCGGTACGACGAGGTCGGGATGGGCGCGCTGTCGGAGCTGAACGGCTCCTACCTCGCGTTCATCGACGACGGGGACGAGGCGTTCGTCGCCACCGACCCCGCGCGGACGTGGGAGTGTTACTTCACGGACGCCCCGGGGAGTCGCGTGTTCGGAACCGACCCGGGGGCGGTCTCGGACGGCATCCAGTCGCCCGAGACGGCCGAGAAGCCGCTGCTGGAGTTCCTGCACCTGGGCGTCGTGCTCGGCGACAGGACGACGATCCGGCAACTCCGGCGCGTGCCCTTCGACGGGTGTCTCTACGCCGACTCCACGGCCGAGCTCAGCCGGTTCGTGTACGAGCCGACGGAGTTCGACTACGTGCAGGAGCTCGCGGACCGGCTCGAACGCGCGCTCGCGCGGCGGGCCAAACACCCCGGACGGAAGGGGCTCCTCCTGAGCGGCGGCTACGACTCGCGGACCATCCTGGCGGGACTGCCGAACATCGACACGTGTTACACCGTCGGGTCCGCCTCGAGCGCCGAGACGAAGGTGGCGAAGAACATCTCCGAGCAGTACGGCGTTCCCCACCACCTGCTGAGCGTCGACGAGCGGTACCTCAACCGCGAGGGCGACGCCATCGAGTACGGCCACGGCATCAAGGAGTCCATCCACATCCACCACGCGGCGTACGACACGGAAATCGACGTGGACACCATCTACCACGGGCTACTCTGGGACACCTTCTTCCGGGGGCACTTCCTGCCGACCGACCGGGTCAACGTGGCGGGGTACGAGCTCCCGTGGAACCGGCTCGACCCGGAGCCGAGCGTCGCCGAGACGCTCGTCGAGGACAAGTTCGGGTTCATCCCGAGCGATCGGGACCTCGTCCCCGACAGCGAGTACAGCGGCGACGGCGAGACGCTGGTGAAGGAGGCCGTCGACGAGCAGCTCGTCGGGCAGTCCGACCGGTACGACTCGATCTACAACGCCATCGACCTGGTCGGGATCCAGAACCAGCCGACGATGCCGTTCCGGTACCACCTCGCCGACAACTACCTCGAGTCGTTCATCGTCGCGGACAGCGAGCTCATCGACTGGCACCTCAAGACGCCGCCGGAGCACCGGAACACCGGTACGCTCCTGAAGGCCATCCGGCGCATCGACGACGACATCCTGAAGCACCGCCCGCCGGACCGACCGTACGACTCGGTCCAGCTGAACTCGGTCCAGAACTTCATCCGGAAGAAGCTCCCGTTCGTCTCGGGGTTCAACGGGTCCTGGCCCGACCGCACGCGCCACTACGACCGGAACCAGTACGACCAGCGGCTCTTCGCGGAATGCCCGGAGATCCACGACCTCCCGCCACGACTGAAGCTCCGCATCAACGACATCACGGCGTGGCTCGACGAGACGTCCGACGACGAATCGGCGATCTCGGCCCACGTCCTCTGCCCACCCGCCTGATCCCGGCACCACGTCCCCGACCACCGCGTTCGTCCCGGACTGTTCTCCCAGTTCCGACGTTCCCGTCGTCCTGACCGCACCGTTCGTCCCGGACCGTTCTCCCGGTTCCGATGCTCCCGCCGTCCTCACCCCGACTGTTTCCCGGCCGCCCCGAACTGTTCTCCGCCGAACGAGGAGTCACGCGCACCGACCCCGAACGACGGGACGTCACGACTCGTGCGGAGACCCGAGTCCCGATCCAGCCCGTCTCGAGGACGACGAGGGGACCCGCGATGGCCGGGACCTCGAACTCGCCGACAGGGTTTCGGGTCGCGGCCGCACGGGGGACGGGAGGTCCAGGTAGGTGGCGAACGGAGCGGTAGCGCCAGGGACGTGTGACGGCGACCGATCGGCCGCCCGGGGTGTCGCGAGCGAAGGAACTGTCGGGACGAACCCGCTTCGAGGAGAAGTGGTCGACGGGGATGGAATCGGCCCGGTGGATTTCCGCCGTCCATGTGGTCGAGGTGTTCCGACCGGGACGCGGCTCCGACGCTCGTCAGTACGACAGGACGTTCGTGAGGTCGGCGAACACCGACCGTCCCACCACCAGCATCGACGTCGACGTCGAGGTGGACGAGGTGTCCGTGGACGAGGTGGTCGTCGTCGAGGAATCCGTCGAGGAGTCTGTCGAGGACGTGTCGGTCGACGACGCCCCCGCCGTCGTCGCCGTCTGCGTCGGTTCGGCCGTCTGCGTGGCGGTCGCCGTCGGCGTCGACGTCTGCGTATTCGACGGCGTCGGCGTTCGAGTTTCCGACGCCGTCGGGGTCTGGGTCTCCGACGGCGTCGGTGTGGCTGTCGACGTTGGCGTGTCCGTCTGCGTGTCCGTCGGGGTCTCCGTCGGCTGCGGAGTCGACGTCGGCGCCTCCGTCGGCGTCTCGGTCGCCGTGCCTGTCGGCGTGTCGGTCTCCGTCCCCGGCGGCGACTCCGTCGGGGTCGCCGTCCCCGGCGGTTCGTCCGTCGGCGTCGGGGACGGGTCGTCGTCCGGCGGGTCATCGTCGTCCGGTGGGTCGTTGTCCGGCGGATCGTCGTCGTCCGGCGGATCGTCCCCTGGCGGTTCGTCCGTCGGCGAGTCCGTTCCCGTCGGGTCATCGCCCGGAGTCGAGTCGGGAGTCGACGACGGCGCGTCCGTCGCGGTCCCGGCGGGCGACTGCGTCGTCGGCGACCCGACGGGCTCCGGCACCGGCGTCCCGGTGCCGGTCTCGTTGTCCGAACCGGGGATGGGAACGCCGAGGTCGCCGATGCCGAGGCCCGGACCGGTGGCGGCGACGGCGATCCCGACGAGGAAGAGCAGCCCCCCGAAGACGAGGAGTCCCGCCTGGATGGAGTCGACGACGCTCGACCGGTACTTGACCCGCGCGAGGGAGTTCCTGGTGCGGGTCGCCCACTGGTCGATCGGGCTCGGGAACGACTGCAACACGTTCAGTATCTCGCCGATGCCGAGCGCGCCGGTCAGCAGCGCGAACGCCAGGAAGATCAGGAGACCGGCCGGCGGGACGACGGCGAGCGCCAGGTAGTCGTTCCCGATGAACGTCGACAGGTAGTAGATCGGCCAGACCGAGAGCAGGATGGTCATCAGCGTCCGGAGCAGCCGCGCGTCCGACAGCGGGTCGTAGCCGATGCGGCGCGCGCTCCAGATGTGCAGCAGGCACATCGACCCGTAGCTGACGCTCGTCGCCACCGCGGCGCCGTGCATTCCGTACCGCTGGATGAGCACGTAGTTGAGCACGAGGTTCATCACGGCGGCCACGCCGGTCGCCAGGATGAGCACCTTCAGGTCGCCCTTCCCCTGCCCGATTGCCAGCAGCGGCCGGGCGAGCGCGAAGCCGAGCGCGCCCGGCAGGAGCAGGAGGAGCGGTGTCAGGCTCGCGATGTACTCGTCGGGATAGAGGACGGGGATCACCGTGGGCGCGAGCACCGCGATCCCGATGGACATCAGCGCGGTGAGCAGCAGGGTGTACCGCGTGACCCGCGCGGCGATGGTACTGATGCGCTCCCGGTTGTTGTTCGCCCAGAGGTTGGAGGTGGAGTGCATCAACACCATCTGCAGCGAGAGCGGGACGAACCAGAGGAACTCCGCGAGCGTCAGCGCGACCTTGTAGTACTTGGTCTGCTCCTGCCCGGCGAGCGGGCGGAGCATCATGATGTCGACGTGGTACAGCGACATCATCAGCAGCACGAGCAGGATGCTGAACCCGTTGAACGTCAACATCTCGCGCCGGGGGAAGTCGAACGACGGGATCTTGAACACCGACCTGAGCGGCACGTTCCGGCTGATGAAGTAGAAGCCGCAGAGCGCGACGAGGCTGCTCGCGACGGCGTGTCCGGCGAGCACGCCGACGACGCCGTGACCGAGATACGCCAGCGTCACCGCGGTCGCGAGGAAGGTGACCTTGCCGAGGATCCGAAGCGGTTCGGAGTAGTGTTCCAGCCCGAACCCCATCAGCGTCCGGCGGGCGTACTCCCGGAACTGGGACGCCACGACGAGCACCGCGAGCGCGTAGAAGTACGTCTCGAACTCCGGGCTGTCCACGAACGGGGTGAGGAGCCCCAGCCACGAGACCGCCGCGAGGAGCCCGGCCCCCAGGGCGGCGAGGAGCGCCGCGATCCGGAAGTAGAACCCGACGACGTGCGCGTCCCACTCCGGTTCGTCGCGCTGCTCTGCGAGGAACTTCCGCACGCCGTCCGTGACGCCGGAGCTGACGAAGATCATGAAGATGGCGAACACCGACATGAGGAACGCGTAGTCCCCGTACTCGTCGCCGAGCAGGCGGGTCAGGAGCGGCGAGGACGCCAGCCCCAGCAGGAGCAGCACGAACTTCGTGCCGACGAACGAGAGGAAACCACTCGTGATGCTTCGGTCCACCTCTACGTCACCTCGTTCCTGTGAGCGGGTTCATGGGAGTGATGGGTTCGAAACCGTCCGTTCCCCTCGACTTCGGAGGGCCAACCCGGGAGTCAACACTCACAGGTCACGTGAGTCCGGAGGGCGATTCGTCCCGCCGAACGGGAGCGTTCCGTCGGTTCGAGGCTCGCGTCGTCACCGCCTCGGCCGCCGCGTCGGCAGCGCCGTGGCCGACCGACCGAGGGCGCGTCGCGCTCGCCCCGACGAGCGGCGCGGGTGACAGTGGTCATTGAGTGTAGGTAGTCGGCGCGGGGGGTTTATTATTGAGATAGTAAGAGTCCGGCGTTCGCTTAGGCCCCCGATTACCCCGGGACAACTGTCCGATCCGCGACTGGTGCAGGTCGGGAAATCCCTCGGTGCGACGGGGAGACCACCTCGAACCGGTCAGTCAGTCGACCGGTTCCCGGCGATGGCCGTTCCGTCGTCCGAACCGGCCGTTCCCCCGTCGCGCGCCTCGGCGAGGAGCTCCTCCGCGCGCTCGAACAGCTCCTCCGCGCGCCGATCGGTTCGCGCCTCGGCCGTGACGCGGACGAGCGGCTGGGTGCCGCTCGCGCGCACGAGGAACCAGCCGTCGTCCAGGTCCACCCGGACGCCGTCGCTGACGTCGACGGCATCGTACTCGGCCATCGCGCGCCGGTGCACGCGGTCGACGGTGTCCTCCTTGTCGTCCGTCGGGTAGCTCTCCCGCCGGGTTGTGTAGCCGCCGACCCCCTCGACCTGCTCGTCGAGCGGGCCGTGATCCCTGACCAGTTCCGCCAGGCGGCACGCGGCCAGCGGGCCGTCCGGACACAGCGTCTCCTCCGACCAGATCCAGGCGCCCGACGGCTCGCCGCCGAACGCGACGTCCTCGTCGGCCACGCGCTCGGCCACGAAGACGTCGCCGACCTTCGTCCGGACCACCGAGGCGTCGACCTCCCCGAGGGCGTCGTCGACGGCGAGGCTCGTGTTGAGGGGGGCGGCGACGCGCTCGCCGGGTTCGACCGCGTCCCGCCCGAACAGCGCGAGCAACTGATCGCCCGGTACGAACTCGCCCGACGCCGTCACCGCCATCATCCGATCCGCGTCCCCGTCGTGGGCGACGCCGAAGTCCGCGTCCGTGTTCGCCACGACCTCGCAGAGCCCGGCGCACGTCTCGGCGGTCGGCTCGCTGGGCCGACCCGGGAACCGGCCGTCCGGCTCCGCGTTGAGGGTGGTCACCGAACAGCCGAGTTCGACCAGCGCCGTCGCGGTGATTCGCCCGGCGCCGTTCCCGACGTCGACGACGGCCTCCAACCCGTCCAGCGAGCCGGTCGTCTCGCGGAGCGCGGCGACGTGGCGGTCCGCGCCCTCCGCCCACTCGGTCGCGGACCCGACCTCGTCCGCGGACACGAGCGAGTACGACCCGTCCTCGATGCGACGGGCGATGGCGTCGCGCTGCTTCCCGTCGAAGGCCTGCCCCGACGGGTTCCACAGTTTCAGCCCGTTGTCCTTGGGCGGGTTGTGCGAGGCCGTGACCACGACGCCGGCGTCCGCGTCCAGCCACCCGACGCTCCGGGCGACCGTCGGCGTCGACGCCGTGCCGAGGTGGATCACGTCGGCGCCGCACTCCCGGAGGCCGGCCGAGAGCGCGTCCATGAGCATCTCACCGCTCTCGCGAGTGTCCCGTCCGATCACGACTCGACCGTGACCCGTCGATGCGAGCGCCCGGCCGACCGACAGCGCGACGTCGGCCGTGACGTCCTCGCCGACCTCTCCGCGAATACCACTCGTTCCGAACATGGTTGCCAAACCGGGACGAGCGGCCTTACTATACTTCTCATAAACGATTTCGCCGGCCGGGAGGGTCCGATGTCGGCCCCGTGTCCCCCTTCTACGGGCCTCTCGGTCCCCGTGCTCCCCGTACAATAGAGCGCGCGAGCCCGCCCGAATCGGCCGCGTACGTCGCGCCGGGGCTTACCTGCTCTATAATAAAACGGTCGTGGAGGGTACGGGGAAGCGAGATGACGGACCGAAACCCGACCCGCAGGCGAGTCGTCCAGGCGACCGGCGCTGCCGCGCTGTTCGGCCTCGCCGGTTGTTCCGGTAACGACGGCGACCCGACCGAGACCGAGACCGAGACGTCCGAACTCCAGTCGACGGGGACGGACACCCCGACGTCGACCGGCACCGGCGGGGGGGACTCCTCCGAGCTGACCGGGCCGAAGAACGGCGACGAGCTTCCCAAGGACTCGAACCCCGAGGACGGCTACCCGCCGGAGTTCGAGAACGTCCCGGAGGAGCGGAACATCGACCCGTCGAGCTTCAACACGCTCCAGCGCGGCGGCATGGAGATCAAACTGGTCCCCACCGACGTGGCCTACTACTGGTACGTCCGGGGGGAGGCCCGGTTCGCCGACACCCGGAGCGAGAGCGAGTTCGAGGTCTCGCACATCTTCGGCTCCGTCCTGAGCCCGGCCGGCGACGGCGTCGACCTGCCGGACGACCCCGTGCTCGAGTGGCCCCAGGAGGACCGCATCATCACCTACTGCGACTGCCCGCACCACCTCGCGTCGCTCCGCGCGGCCTCGCTGAAGAACCGCGGCTACAAGGAGGTGTACGCGCTCGATAAGGGGTTCGGCGACTGGCGCGAGCGTAACTTCCCGCTCGCCGGGACGGACCCCGGCCGCATGCCGACGGTTCGCGTCATCAACGGCAAGACCCCCCAGCAGCACGAGGGCGAGTTCGCGTGGGCGTACCACGAGGGCTCCGACCAGCGGGAGGCGGTCCCCATCCAGGCCGACGGCAGCTACGAACTCCGGACCAAGTTCGTCGACGTGGACGGCCAGTCGACGGTCCGGGTCGAGACGCCGGCCTACACCGTGACCGGGACGTTCTCGGAGCTGACGAGCGGCACGATCACGGCGGACGGCACCGTGTCCTCGTCCGGCGGCGGCACGAGCACGACGACCGGGAACTCCACCATGGGGAACTCGACCGCCACCGGGAACGGGACGGCGACCGGGACGGACGACAGCTTCGACCTCCGGAACCTCTTCCGCTGAGCCCCCCACCAATGACGACGACCCGACGGACCGACGGCGGCGCCGACCTGCGACAGCTCGTCGAGGAGTGCGAGGCGATCAGCCGGTGCGAGGAGTGCGGCACGCACGTCGTGAACCTCGCCAGCCACCGGTGCCCGTCCGCGGACACGCGCCGGACGAACCGCGAGACGCGGCAGGAGCGAGCCGAAGGCGACGAGCGCGACGACGACGACCTGGTGGGGATCTTCCCCCGCTCCAGCGGCAACTCGTACGCGTACCACGAACTCAGCGACGGCGACGTGCAGTGCGGCTGCGGGAACTACGCGAAGGCCGACCGACTGGAGATCGTCAGCCGAGTGGAGGCGAAGGACCGCGGCCGCTGTCCGTGCGGGAACTGCGAGCGGGTGGAGCGGCTCCGGGCCGACGGCGGGGACTGACCGCCACGGCCGGCGTTTAACACCGCTCTAAACCCGTCGCTCGCCCCGATCAGGTCGTGCTTCGACTTCCCTCGAGCGCGGCGTGGCTCGACCGACGTCCCCCTCCGCCTACAGCAGGCTCCGCACCGCCCCGAGCAGCGACCGGCTCGCCGTCCCGGACGGTGCGTCGGCGAGCGACAGGTCCGGCTCGGCCGTCAGGTCGACGCGCTCGGCCGACCGGTCGATCCCGTACACGTTGTCGGCCACCCGCATCTTCCGGTAGGCGCGTTTCGGCGCGTGGAGCTGTCGGACCGCGGACTTGCTCGTCTCGTTGTCGACCTCCGAACGCTCGTTGAAGAACCAGTTGCCGACGATCTCGGCGCCCTCGGTCGGGCGTCCGCGGATCTTCACCGCCGAGCGGTGTCGCCCGTCGTGGTACGAGCGGCGGAGTTTGACGACGTTGTTGTACACCTCCAGGCGGTTCCCGGCGATGGGCAGGTCGTAGCCGTCGACGTGCTTGCCGTGCATGTCGATCGCGTGGCTCGTGTGGTACCCCCCGAACACGCAGAAGCGGACGGCGTAGCCGCAGTTCTCCCGGCCCGACCCGGCGATGCTGTGTCGGTTGTTGTCGAAGTAGCTGAGCTCCACGAGCGGACGTCCCTCCCGGACCGCGACGCCGTAACCGAGCGACTCGGCGGGGTTGTCCACCGCGTCGACGTGGTGGATGTGGGTGCTCATGTCGCCGCGGCCATCGCGGCGGATACCGATACCCGCGTGCGTCCACCCCGACAGCAGGAGGTTGTCCAGTTCGACCCCGTCGCCGCGGACGTACACGGCCGCGGAGGCGCCGACCTCGTAGATCGGCTTGTCGACGCCCGGGAAGCGGTCGGCGGGGTCGAAGTACTCGAACTCGTCGCCGAAGAGCCGGAGGCCGGTGAGCCTGACGTCGTCGTGCGCCTGGAACAGCGGTTGCGGCTTCTCGCTCGACCAGAGCGTCCCCGTCGCCCGGTCGGGCACGCCGTAGCCGGACGCGAGCGTGACGTCGGCCAGGTCGAGCCCCTCGGCGTCGCCCACGTCGATGGTCCCGTCGACCCAGATGACCGCGCCAGGGGCGTGGTCCGAGAGCGCGTCGAGGAGATCCGACCGGCTGTCGACGACGTGGTCCGCGTCCGACCGCGTCACCCGCCGACTCGGCTCGAAGACGTCGCGCTGTGGGAACGCCTCGGGGCCGAGGCGTTCGACCGCGCCGATGGCGTCCGAGAACCCGTCGAGGCACTCGGCTTTGGAGGGACGGCCGGTTCCCATGTCTTCACGGTAGGCTCGCATAGGATAAACACTTTCCCACGGCAAAAGGTCACCAGCACGGTCGATCCGGCGCGGTCGACGGACCGGCCCGAGCTGTCACGGTGTTGGTGTTTTTTACCCCCTCCCCCCGTCGGAGGTGACGATGAGTCGTCAAGAGAACGTCCCCGCGGGGGAGCTCCCGGTCACCCGCCGACAGATGATCGGGCTCCTCAGCGGCACCCTCGCGGTCGTCGCCTCCGGGCAACTGTTCGACGCGTCGGGGGTCGACACTGACCTCCCCACCTCCACGGCGAGCGGCCCGTTCGGCGACGGGTTCCCGGGCTCGATCGAACGGCGGTATCGCGGCACGGCGACGACGGAACTCCCCCCTACCCCGCTCGCCCCAGGCTCCGAGCGCCCTCCCGTTCGCCACGACGTGCTCGTGACCGTCGGACCCCAGTCCGCGCCCGGCGGCGCCGAACCGGCGACGCGGAACCCGTTCCACCTCTCGATCGCGACCGCCGACCGGGACGGCCCGGTTCCGACGGGACCGGGCGCCGTCGCCTCCACGGCGGTCGTCCTCGACCCGGAATCCGGACGCAGGACGGTCATCGACCACTGGGAGATCCAGGCGGGAGCCGACGGGGTGTTCTCGGGCGTCCTCCGGACCGAGGACCGAACGACGAACGCCCTGACCAGCCGCCGGGAACTCGTCCCCGGACGGAGCGAGACGACGCTGCTGGTCACGGAGGCCCTGGCCGGCGGGACGACGCTCCGGGGGACTGTCACCGAGGACGAGATGGAGATCCGGATGGTGGGGAACACGGTCAACCGGTTCGCCGACGACGCGCTGGACCGCACCCGCCCGTTCGTCACCGTCGTTCGGGCGAGCCGCGAGCAGTGATGCTACACACGTTGTGCCCCTCTCAGCGTGGCGGCCGGCAACACAATGGGCGTTGTATCGACGGCAGACATCCCAGAGACGGATTTAGATCCCTCGTTACGCCCTGTCCGCCGTTGAAATTTGTTCGTCCTGAAAGTCCCACGGGAAATAAAGACAGCGTCGTTACAGGTGTAGACGTGTAAGAGCGATGCCGACATCCCGTGAGGGCACTATTATCGTTGCCCCTCGTGCCGCGCTTGCATAGGGAGACGTGACCGCCGGAACAAGCGACGTTCCATTCCACTACCCTCAAATCACCATCATTTATACTGGTTTGATAGTAATCGCGGGGAAACGGTCCGGTTGAGGCGTCGGTGCCGGTAGCGCAGTTCGACTCGACCGAGCCGTTCGGACACGCCTACGAACGGAATCGCTCTCCTGGGTGCACCTGTTTCGTGACCCACCACCGAGCAAGCGGTTCCGCGAGCGGCCGGTTCCCTCGGTGGAGGAACGGACGGAGGTCGAACCCGCCAGTACAGAACCGATCCCCGTTGACCTTCCGGACGGACGGCGAACCGACCGCGACCGGTGAAGGGATGGAAACCCCACGCGGAACATCGCGTGAAGGACCGGATCCATGGACGGGGCCTGTCCGTCGGGCTCCAGTCAGTTCGTATATATTAAAACGTTCACATCAAACCCGATATAGGTTCGGTAGGCGGTCGGCGCGATGGTGCGTCGAGGGGAGCAGAGGAACCCCCTCCCGCGCGCGAACCCGTTCGCGCCACGAAGTCACGCTGGGATGCCGTCCTAACCCCCGTCAGAACTCCCCGTTCACGACGGCCGCCACGCGGGTCCGATCGAACAGCCACTCGTCCTCGGGGATCTCCGGGTAGTGCTCGCCGTCCTCGTAGTCCGGCCACTCGCCGAACAGGTCCGGGTAGAGCTGTTTGGCGCCCATCTCGATCTGGAACAGGTTCATGATCGGTCCCTGGTACCGCATCCCCGCCGGGTAGACGCGGCCGTCCTGCACCGCCGTCAACTGGCTGCCGGCCGAGTGGCTCTCGAGTTCGGCGATCGTATCGGCGATGCTGTAGTTCGGCGTCATCCCCCACAGGTGGAGGATGACGTCCGGGTCCGTCTCCAGCATCGCCTCGTAGTCGACCTCGCCCCAGAGGCCCCCCCAGTCGCGCTCGGCGAAGGCGTCGTTCGCCCCGAGCGGCCTGGTGTCGGCCAGCCACGTGCCCGGCTTGTTCAGGTGGTAGGTCCAGAACGACTCGCCGTCCCCCGCGAGCGTGACGCGCACGGCCGTCGGACGCTCCTCCTTCGGCGGGAGGTCGGCCTGAATGGTGGAGACGAGGTCCGCGTGGACCGCCGCGAGCGCCTCGTACCGCGCCCCCTCCTGGAACACCTCGGCGACGTTGCCGAACAGCTCCCAGAGGTCGTAGTACTCGTAGTCGTCGTAGCCCTCCGGCGCCGGGGCGTTCGTCCCGCTGAAGAAGTTGCCGAACCAGGGGGCGAGCTGCGACCCGATCTCCTCGACGTCCGACCGGTTCCAGCCGGTCTGGGTCGACGCCCACGCGGGGTCCGCGAGGTGGACGTCGCTGTCGAGTTCGAACAGGAGCTCCTTCGGGAGCCCGTCGCTCAGGGGGTCGGCCAGGTCCTCCCAGTCGAAGGAGACGCCGTCGAGGTGGTGGTAGTAGTGGTTCATCGTCGTCCCGGACATCTCCGGGACGTACACCGCGTTCACCTTGTGCCCGTGGCCGAGCGCGACCGCCATGTCGGCGTACCCCGGGAACACCGTGAACACGCGCTCGGGGACGGCGTCGAACTCGACCCCGCCCATCGGCGACATGCTCGCCGTGTACGGCCCGCCGGCGGTCGGGGACGAACCCGTCGCCGCGTCGGTCCCCTCGGTCCCCCCGCCGTCCGCCGAGTTCGCGGGGGTCGGCGTCGAGTCGTCGCCGGCACAGCCCGCGAGGGCCGCTCCCCCCGCGAGCGCCGCCATCCCCCGGACGTACTCCCGCCGCGTCGATGCGTCGCGTCCCGTCGTCTCGTCGAACATGGTTTTAGGCTAACCTAAAACAACAAGACCGTTTCGGTTACTCACCGACGTCGGCCGGCAGCGACGCGGCGTACTCCCGGACCCGTTCGTCGTCGACGACGTCGAGCAGCAGGTCGTCGGGCAGGTGTTCGGCGAGGCGTCGTTTCCCGGCTTCGGCGCGAACGTCCAGCTCCTCGCGGTCCACGTAGGCCGCGGACCGTTCCTCGAGGAGTCGCTCGCAGACGCGCTCGAACCGGTCGTCGCCCGGCCCGAGGTCGGCGGGCGCCTCGCGGGCCGCCCAGTCGCGCAGGTGGTCCCGGAGCGCCGCCTCGTCGTCGACGTCGCTCGCGCGGCGCACCCAGTCCCAGTGCCCGGAGACGGGGTCCCAGAGGCCGTCCGTCTCCCGGCGGTCGCGGAGGAGTTCGCACGCCACGCTCGCGCCGTCGCCGGCGGCGGCGATCGCCTGGTTGGTGCCGTCCGCCATCGGGCCGGCGACGTACAGCCCCTCGATCGGCGTCCGACCGTCCGCGTCGGCGTACCCCCCGTCGAAGCGCTCGTGGGTCTCGCCGCCGTGCTCGTGCGCCTCGAACATCGCGCCCTCGTCGTCCAGGGGGCGGAGGTACTCGGCGTCGTACGTCGTCGCCGCGACCACGGCGTCGGCCACCGCCGTCCGGCCGTCCTGCGTCCCGATCAGGAAGCCGTCCGCCGTCCCCGCGTCCGCCGGCTCCCCGTCCACCGTCTCCGCGTCCGCCGGCTCCCCGTCCACCGTCTCCGCGTCCGCCGTCCCCGCGTCCGCCACCCGTTCGACCCGTTCCACGAGGTCGGGGATGAGTTCGGCGCCGGCCTCCTCGACGTGGTCGTGCATCAGCCCGTAGAACGTCTCGACGTCGATTCCGACAGGGAAGCCGAGGAAGTTCTCCAGATGCCCACACCGCGCCAGCGACGAGTTCCCCCGGTCGAAGACGACGACCTCCAGGCCGGCGCGCGCGGTGAACACCGCCGCCGAACTCCCCGCCGGGCCGCCCCCGACGACGGCGACGTCGTACCGCTCCGCGTCCTCGACTGCGTCGGCAGCACCTCCGGTCGAACCGTCCGCTTCCCCGGTCACGGTGACCACGCACCCGCCCGAGTCCGGCCCGGTCGGGCCGACGAGGTCGCGGTCGTTCCGTCGGTCATGGGTATTAGGCCAGCCTAAACAGTGTTAACACTTGTTGTTTCGTCGAGGTTCGCCGCCGCAGGGCCGACGGCGCGCTACGTGCGGCCGCCCAGGAACCGACGGACCCCCACCTCGCCGAGCGCGAGGAGGAGGACGGCGACGATACCGAGCGGGGCGAAAAAGAGCGCCCACAGCGCCAGCGGGTCGCTCTCGCCCCGGACCCGGAGGAACGCGAACAGCGGGACCGTCGTCAATGCGAACAGCCCCGCGAGCGGCGTGTACAGTCGCCAGCGGGCGGAGAGGTAGGCCGGGAGCGCCCCCTGCGCGGCGAGGGCGAGCGCGGCGACGGCGAGCAGGCCGACGAACGCGAGGGGGTCCTCGAACAGCGACGGCTCGAACGCGTCGGCGACCAGGCGCGCGCCGGCCCAGGCGCCGAGCCCGAGCAGCGTCGAGACGGCGCCGACGACGAGTGCGAGTCGGCGAGCGGTCGGGAGGCGGGTCCGGAGGGCGGGCGGGAGCGCGGTGACGAACGCGGCGCCGGCGCAGGCGACGGCGAACGTGACCGCCTCGCTCCCGAGGACGGGGTCGGGGGTGCCGGGCATCTGTCGGTCGAGCTACCGGTACCGGGGACGGCGTATAGCAGTTGTCACTGCTCACGCGTTCGCACGGGCGACCGTTCGATCGGCCCGTTTTATGCGCGCCGGCGCCACCGTCCCGCCGGGTAAGACCGGTTGACTGTCGGACTCGCCCACGCGGCCCCGAGCGGGAGGGGAGCGCCCGCGGTCACGCGGGCACGTTTTCGCGGCGCCTCGACTACCGAGGCGCTCGCCCGCCCTATCCGAAGGCGGTGATGACCCCGACGCCGACGACGACAGCCGTCGCCGCGCCGGCGAGTTTCCACGTCACGCGCTCGAGGTGTTTCGGCATGAACAGCGCCGAGAGCACGACGACGAACAGCGTGTTCGTGATGATGATCGGCGTGACGATGCTCACCGGGGCGATCTCGAGGGCGACGTAGTAGCCCACGAGGAACAGCGTGTTCGACAGCCCCGCGAGCACGAACCACCGCATGTCGTTCGACCGGAGCACCTCCCGACCCGGGAGGTCGTTTCGCAACCGGAGGTACAGCGTGAGCCCCAGGATGGCGGCGACCGTCTTGACGACGAGGCCGACCGGGGCGGGCGTCCCCTCGGCGAACCCGAACTTGGCGAAGATCGGCTCCAGCCCGTATGCGAACGCCGCGGCGAAAGGGATCAGCAGGCCGATCGACAGCTCCCGGCGCGAGAGCCCGTCGGGGTTCTCGTGGTTCGTCTCCCACGCGATGACGACGATGCCCGCGACGACCAGCGCGATGCCGACCGCGTGGATCGGCGACAGGGTCTCGTCGAGGAAGATCACGCCGAACACCGTCGAGACGAGCGCCCAGGCGGCGACGATGGGGGCCGTGCGGCTCGCCCCGATCTTCTCGATGCTCGTGTAGCTCAGGATCCGGCCGAGCAGCGTGCCGACCATGCCCGCGGCGGCGAACGAGAGCCACGAGACGGGGGTCAGCCCGTAGTCCGGGTAGTAGAGGATCGCGACCGAGGGCAGGAGGACGAGGACGTTCACCGCGATGACGACGACGACCGCGTCGGAGGCCCGGCCCCCGTCGGTGCCCTTGCGGACGAAGAGGTTCTGGCCGGCGATACCGAGCGCCGCCACCAGCGTCACGAGCACGGCGACGAGCGTCGTCAGGTCTACCATCGATTCGTAGTGGGTTCCGACTACTAGGGGCCCCGATATGAGGCATTCGGTCGCGGTGATTCGGCGGGTGGTTCGGGCGGCGTGGCGTTACTGCAAACCCGGTCGCGGACACCTCGAAAGCCACCCCCTCCCCAGCCGGCCGATTCCCGACGCACCGGTCAGGAACTCACTCCCCGTGCGGAACCGAGAGCACGACGGCCTCCCCCGACACCACCCGATCGCCGTCGGCGTCCGCGACCGTCTCCACTCGGACTCGGTCGCCGCCGACGTGTTCGACGACCTCGACCTCCGCCCGAACCGTCGCACCCGGACGCACCGGGTTCTCGAACGAGAGGTTCTGCGAGAGGTAGATGACGTCGCCCGGGAGTCTGGCGAGCGCGGCGCTCACGACCCCCGCGGAGTACATCCCGTGGGCGATGCGGCCGCCGAAGGCCGTCTCACCGGCGTACTCCTCGTCGAGGTGGATCGGGTTGCGGTCGCCGGTGAGTTCGGCGTAGGCGTCGATGTCGTCGGTCGTGACCGCTCGTTCGGCGCTCGCGGCGTCGCCGACGGTTGCGACGGGCATACGAGGGGCTACGGGTCGCCGGCGAAAAACGACCGGGGTGACGGCCGGTGTCGCTACCGGTCGCGGTTCGACTCCTGCGCCTGGGTGAGCGCCCGGAACAGGGTCGAGAGCGCGGGGCCGATCTCGGCCCGGAGGGGAGGGAGGTCGGGGGAGTCGTCCGAACTGATGGAGTGGCCCGTCTCCCTGACGTGGTCGATTGCGCGTTCGGACGAGTCCGACTCCGGCCGGGGGTCCGGGTCGACGACCGCCCACTCGCAGTCGAGGCAGTATTTCATGGGTCGGGGGGACTGCTCTGTCTGTTCTCGCCAGGGACTCTCGACGGGTCGACGTCAGCGCCGGCCGCGAGCTTGCGGCCCGGTCGTTCAGATTGCCCCTGGTTTGTCGAGCGATACGTTCCGTGACTCTTCACACTCGGCGTCAGGTGGTCCGTGTGGTTAAATACGTTGGGGAGGTATTGCAAGGTCGGTTCGTGAGGTCCGTCCCTGCGCTCCGTCGTCCGCGCGAGCGGACCACGTCGGATTCCCGACTAGCGTCCGGACAGTCTCGGCGTGAAGGGAACTGTAAGCGGTACCATCATCGAACGGGAGTAGCGAACTTCCTCGGCTGAACCGCCGTGGTAGACGCCACGACGGACGCGGAGCGGTACGACCGTTCGCTCGTCCGCGCGACCGGGGGTCGCGGCGTCGCCCTCTCCCACGGCCGCTGGGAGTTCGACGGGACGACCGAGTCGCTGGGGATGCGAACGGTCGTTGAGTACGAGGACAGCCCGAACTCGCCGGTGTTCCCACCGAACTCCTCGACGGAGGCGGGACGGCTGATCGCTCCCTGCTCTCGAAAGCCGACGGCGGCGCGCACGTCCGCACGGTCATCAGCGGGCGAGTCGACGGGGAGTACGGATCGTCGAGGAGATCCGCGGCCCGGAGCGAGCCCGTGCGGGAGCCACCTCGTCAGTCGTACGTCCGGTACGCGGCGGAGCTGACGTCGATACGAACCAGGGTGTTCTCCGACCACGAGTCCTCGTCGACGCCGTACTTCCGGTTGAGCCGCCGGTTGGCCTCCCGGGACCGCTCCTCGTCGTCGACGACCGTCGCCGTCCCGCGGAGCGTGACCATCCACTGGGGCATCCCGCCCTCGTCCTGCTGGATGGAGAGCGCCACCCGTGGGTTCTCGCGGACGTTGGCCAGTTTTCGTCCGGTGGTCATGATCTCCACGACGCCGTCCTCGTACCGGTACCAGAGCGGCGCGACGTGGGGTTTGCCGTCGTGACAGGTCCCCAGGTGCGCGACCAGCGGCTCACCGGTGATCAGTTCCTCGGCCTTCGCGGGGAGCGTCTCCGTCACGGGTCGGACAAGGGGCCGGCTCCCAATAGTGGCTTGCCCCCCTCCGCCGGGCCGCGCGTGACGTTTAGTTTGCCCAGTTCGTCTAGTTCGCCCAGACCGACTAGCAAACTGGGTTTTGATGGATTTTCCGGGTGCGTTTCCGGGCCAAAACGCCGCTTAACAGCGGCGCAGTCTTGCGAAAAGCACTCGAAAAGTGGTGTGTCCGTTCGACCGCTCACGCCTCGTCGAACTCCCCGGGTTCGTCGTCGACCTGGACCGCCCGCGTCGCCGTGGCCTTGAAACTCGCGACCACCTCCGCGCCCGGTTCGAGTCCGAGGCGCTCGACGCTGTCGCACGTCACCAGCGCGACGAGCGGGTCGGCGGCGCCGACGTCGACCGAGACGTGCGCGACGGCGACGCCCGAATCGACCGCCTCGACCCGGCCGTCGAACCTGTTTCGGGCGCTCGTCGCTCCGCCCGGCGGTGCGTCGGCCGGGTCGTGGAGCGTGACCGCGCTGGCGCGGACGCTCACCTCCACGTCGTGACTACGCGAGTCCACCTCGAACCCGTCGGCGGATCCGGCGTCCGGGACCACGAGGGCGCGGAGCGTCCCGGCGCCGGTCTTGACCGTCCCGAGTTCGCCGGTCACCTCCACGACTCGGCCGGGGAGCACCGTCTCGACGACGCTCGCGGTCTCCGCGAGGTTGGCTCGAAGCCTGTCGTATCGGGCGAGGAGCTCCCGCGCGTCGTCCGTCAGCCTGCTCCCCCCGCCGTCGCTCCCGCCGCGACGACGGTCCACCAGCTCGCCGAACGCGGCCTCGAGGTCCTGCAGGCGGGTGAGCGCCCGCGCACGGGAACGACCGAGTTCCCTCGCGGCCCCGCTGACCGAACCGCGGCTGGCGATCGCCCGGAGCAGCGCCGCGTCCGCACGGCCGAACGCCGCGCCGTCCCGTTCGATGACCGCGCTGGCGTCCGCCGCGGCGTCGGCGCCCTCGGTCATGTCGTTGCTCCACGTCGGCGGCGAGCCGGTATAACCGTTGGCGGATTCGACGGGGAGTTCAGTTCGGACAGTTCGATCGGGCGACCCGGCACAGCGCCCCCGGCCGGCCGTCGTAGCCGAACCCCCCAGCACGCCCAATCTAGCCAAACCGGCCAACTCAGCAAAACCAGTTCAGAGAGGAAAACCAGGCGAACTACGGACCGGAGGAGAACGATCCGAGCCGGCCGGCCGGGGCGAAATAGGCGAACCGGTTTTGACGTCCAAACCAAATTTGGCGGTGCGTACGAAAGAACTGGCCAATACACCCGAACGGGACGATCGAGGCGAACGGGCCGACCCGGCGTGACCCGCCGAACCCGACGAACGCGCAGAAGGTAACGAACCGGTCGAATCGCACGAAGCTCGTCGTGGAAATGAACGGTTTGGACGGGCGAACCGCAGCACGCCACCGCTATAACTACCGAAGATCGCGGGCATTGGTGTGTGGTTCGTTCAGTTTGGACGTCCAAACCCCTATGGATCGAACTACGGAGAACGCCCGAACGAGGAAATCGAGCCGAACGGGGAGAAAGAGACGAACGAAGCGAGCGAGCCGAGAGGAGAAATTCGTCCAAACCTTCCGAACCATACAAACAAGTTGTGGCGTATTTTCCGTATTGTCTGACGTGCGTCTCACAAAGGGCTAATGCGGATGGGCCATACGAACCAGTTTGTATGACCGATTCGTCTCGGACGCCGACGGTGGCCGTCTCGAACCAGAAGGGGGGCGTCGGCAAGACGACCACGGCCATCAACGTGGGCGGGGCGCTGAACGAGCGCGGGAACGACGTGCTGTTCGTCGACCTCGACCCGCAGGGGAACGCGACCGAGAACCTCGGGATGATGGACGCGTACGACGCCGAGCCGCCGACGCTGTTCGACTGTCTCACCGACCCGGAACAGCGTGACGCGATCCACGACATCGTCCACGAACACCCGGAGATGGACGTGCTACCGTCGAACATCGACATGACCGCCGCGGAGCCCGAACTCACCCTCTCGCGGCGGAGCGGGGAGCAGCTCGCGTTGCTGCTCGACCGCGTGGAGGACGACTACGACTTCGTCGTCGTCGACTGCCCGCCGAACCTCGGGAACCTGATGGACAACGCGCTGTACGCCTCGCGGAACCTCCTCATCCCGGCGCTCGCGGAGTCCACCAGCAAGCGGGCGTTCGAGCTCCTGTTCGACCACGTGGAGGCGCTGGAGCTGGACTACGGCATCACCATCGAGGAGCGCGGGGTCGTCGTGAACCGCATCGACGTGCGCAAGAACCAAGCGAAGGAGATGGTCGAGTGGATCAACGAGGCGTTCGACGGCGTCCCCGTCTGGGAGGTTCGCGAGCGCGCTGCCGTCCAGAAGGCGCTCGAGGAGGGCTCCTCGCTCCTCCGGTACGATCCTGAGTGCGACATGTGCGAGGTGTTCCTCGACATCGCCGCCGACCTCGAGGAGCAGTTCGCGACCCGGGAGGTGGAAGCATGAGCCAGGACGACCGGGCGAGCAGGCTCCGGAACCGCCGTCAGCGGGCGAAGGACAAGGCCACGGGGGACGCCGAGGCGGACAGCAAGGACGAGGCGTCCGACGCTGTCGAACCCGCCGAATCGCCAGAACCGTCCGAAACGCCCGAACCGTCCAAACAGTCCGAAACGGACGAGCCGGCCGAGACGGACGATCCCGCCGACGCGGACGAGGAGGGATCGGTGAAGGACGAGCAGGTCGGGACGTACATGTACCTCCCGCGGGAGCAGAAGAAGGAGCTCGAGCGGACGTACAACCTCCTGAAGGCGGAGTACGAGTTCGAGTACGACGAGGAGTTCGAGAAGAACCGCCACTTCTTCCCGCTCGTCGTCCGGCACGGCCTCGACGCGCTGGCCGAGGCGGACGCCAGCGACGTCCCAGAACTCCTCGAAGACGTCTGAACCCCCATCGGCGATGGATTCGACGCCCCGGTGAGTCGGTAAACCACATTTCGCGATACGTTTGTTGGCCGGGGGGACGAAGCTGTTCGATCAGTTTTCCGATTAGTAACCAAAGTTACTAGACCGCTACCGAATCCAGCTGGATCGTACGCTGTACAGCGGTTAGTTCCCGAACGTGACGGGAACATCGGTCGTCCCCGACGCGCTCGCCGCAAGTATTGCAACCTTCTTGTGTGGCACGGGCGAACGTCCCCCAATGGCACGCTCCGACGACCCCGCGACGAGCGACGTTAGCGCCGAGTGGGAGGCCTACCAGGGCTCCCCCACCGGCACCGACATCGAGTGTGAGGGGTGGCGACAGGAGGCCGCCCTCCGGATGTTGAACAACAACCTCGACCCCGAGGTAGCAGAACGCCCCGAGGACCTCGTCGTCTACGGCGGGACGGGGCGGGCGGCGCGGTCGTGGGACGCCTACGACGCCATCCTCGACCAGCTCAGGACGCTCGGCGACGAGGAGACGCTGCTGGTACAGTCCGGCAAGCCTGTCGGGCGGTTCACCACCCACGAGATGGCGCCGCGGGTGCTCATCGCGAACTCCAACCTGGTGGGCAAGTGGGACGACTGGGAGCACTTCCACGAACTCGAGGCCGCGGGGAAGATGATGTACGGCCAGATGACCGCAGGCTCGTGGGCGTACATCGGAACGCAGGGGATCGTCCAGGGCACGTACGAGACGCTCGCCGAACTCGCCCGCCAGCAGTACGACGGCACCCTGCAAGGGCGGATCGTCGTCACCGGCGGGCTTGGCGGGATGAGCGGCGCCCAGCCGCTCGCGACCACGATGAACGGCGGCGTCTGCGTCGTCGCGGAGGTCGATGGCGACCGCATCGACCGCCGGATCCGGACGGACTACCTGATGGAGCGCGTCGACGACCTGGGCGAGGCGATGTCCCGGGCCGAGGAGGCCGCCGCCGCCCGCGAGGCGTACAGCGTCGGCGTCGAGACGAACGTGGTGGACATGCTGGAAACGATGCTCGACGAGGGGTTCGTCCCCGACGTCGTCACCGACCAGACGAGCGCCCACGACGAACTCGAGGGGTACTTCCCGGTCGGCTACTCGGTCGCGGAGGCGGACGAACTCCGGGAGCGGGATCCCGAGCGCTACGTCGAGGAGAGCCTCGACACGATGGAGCGGCACGTCGACGCCATCCTGGCGATGCAGGACGACGGCGCGGTCGCCTTCGAGTACGGCAACAACCTCCGCGGGCAGGTGCGCGAGCATCGCGGGCGCGAGGACGCGTTCGACTACCCCGGGTTCGTCCCGGCGTTCGTCCGGCCGATGTTCTGCCGGGGGCGCGGTCCGTTCCGGTGGGCCGCCCTCTCGGGCGATCCCGAGGACATCCGCCGGACCGACGCCGCGGTGAAGGAACTGTTCCCGGGGAAGGAGACGCTCCACCGCTGGATCGACCTCGCCCAGGAGCAGGTGTCGTTCCAGGGGCTGCCGGCGCGGGTGTGCTGGCTCGGCTACCAATCGAACGAGGACGGGGTGACCGAGCGCGCCGAGTTCGCGCTCCGGATCAACGAACTCGTCGCGGAGGGCGAGATCCGGGCGCCGATCGTCGTCACCCGCGACCACCTCGACGCGGGGTCGGTCGCCAGCCCGAACCGCGAGACCGAGGCGATGAGGGACGGCACCGACGCGGTCGCCGACTGGCCCATCCTCAACGCGCTGCTCAACTGCGCGGCCGGCGCGGACATCGTCTCGGTCCACGACGGCGGCGGGGTCGGCATCGGTAACGCGCTCCACTCGAACAACCACGTCGTCCTCGACGGCACCGACCTCGCGGCCGAGAAGGCCCGCCGCGTGTTCACCACCGACCCCGGGACGGGGGTGATCCGCCACGCCGATGCCGGGTACGAGGAGGCGCTGGACGAGGCCGACGAGTCGGACGTGACCATCCCGATGCGGGACGACCGATGAGCCTCCGCCCGCCCACCGATTGGCTCCCGTCGTCGGACGACCCGAACGACATCCAGTTCGGCGACGTCGTCCAGCCCACCACGCTCGCAGAGGCGGACGAGTACGACGCCGTCCTCGTCGGCGAGCCGTACGACGGCGCCGTCATCGGCCGGAAGGGTGCCGGCGACGGCCCGGACGCCATCCGCGAATCGCTCGCCGGCGCGAAGGCCCACCACTACGTGACCGGCCCCGTCGCGGGCGTCGGCGACCTCGGCGACGTACGCATCCCCGACGACGAAGGGGACGTCGCGGCGGTCCAGGACGCGCTCGTCGAGACGACCCGGAGGGTCCACGAGGCCGACGCGTTCCCGGTGTTCCTCGGTGGCGACAACTCGCTCACGGTGCCGAACGTCTGGCCGTTGCTGGGCGGGGCAGGCGGCGGCGAGGGCCGAGGGCGAGGCGACCGCGGCGGGGGCGGCGCTAGCGGCGCGGCCGGGGGAGGGGAAGGAGGGGGAGAGGGGGGTCCAGGGGGGAGAGGGGGAGGACGGGGAGGGGACGGCTCGCGCGTCGGCGTCGTCAGCCTCGACGCTCACCTCGACTGCCGGGACCCCGACGGCGAGCCGACCAGCGGCACCCCGTACCGCCAACTGTTCGACGCCGGCCTCGACGCGCTCTCGGTGGTCGGCGCCCGGCACTTCGAGACGTCGACCGCCTACGCCGACTTCCTCGCCGGGCGCGACGGGACGGTGTTCACCCCGGCGGACGTCCGCGCCGACCCCGCCGGCATCGCAGACGCGGCCATCGAGGCACTCGGCGACGTGGATCTGGTGTACGTCAGCCTCGACGTCGACGTCCTCGACGAGGCCGCCGCGCCCGGCGTGAGCGCCCCTACCCCCGGTGGAGTTCGGACGTCCGAACTGTACGAACTTCTCGGGGGCGCGCTGGCCGACCCGCGGGTCGTCGGCTTCGAGGTGGTGGAGTGCGCGCCGCCGCTGGACCGCGGCGGCCGAACGGTCAGGGCCGCCTCTCGTGCGGTCGCGCACGCGCTCGCGGAGGTGACCAGCCGTGAGTGACGAGTCGTCGTCGGAGGGCCACGGTCCGACGGTCGCGGCCGACGGATCCGGCGACCCTGACTCGCCGGGGCTCACCGTCGTCCACGGCGCCTCGGAACTCGTTGTCGGCCCGGACGAGGGCGTCGGCGTCGAGACGGTCGCGGACGCCGCGTTCGCCGCCGAGGACGGCCAAGTCGTCGCCGTCGGCGAGACGGAGGAGGTGCTGCGCGAGTACCCGGCTGAGAACGCTGACGTCGCCGTCGACGCCGACGGCCGCCTCGTGACGCCCGGGTTCGTCGACCCCCACACCCACGCGATCTTCGCCGGCGACCGGACCGACGAATTCGAGGCCAAGCTCGGCGGGACGTCCTACGAGGACATCCTCGCGGCCGGCGGCGGCATCCTCCGGACGGTCCGCGCGGTCCGGGCGGCCGACGAGGCGACGTTGACCGCGAACCTGGTCGAGCACCTCGACGTGATGCTCGCACACGGCACCACCACGGTCGAGGTGAAGAGCGGCTACGGCCTCTCGACCGACGCCGAGTTGAAACTGCTCCGGGCCATCGCCGCGGCCGACGAGGCGCACCCCGTCACCGTGGTCCCGACGTTCATGGGCGCCCACGCCGTCCCGGAAGACCGGGAGGTCGAGGGGTACACCGAGGAGGTGATCGAGGAACAGCTCCCGGCCGTCGCGGACCAGGGGATCGCGGAGTTCTGCGACGTCTTCTGCGAACGAGGCGTGTTCGACGCCGAGCAGTCGCGACGGATCCTCGCCGCCGGGCTGGAGGCCAGCCTGACGCCGAAAGTCCACGCCGACGAGTTCGCGGACGTCGGCGCCACCGGGGTCGCGGCCGACGTCGGCGCCGCCAGCGCGGACCACCTCCTGAAGACCGACGACGAGGGGGCCGACCGGCTCGTCGACGGCGGCGTGACACCCGTCCTGCTGCCCGCGACGGCGTTCGCGCTCGGCGAGGAGTACGCGGACGCGCGCCGGTTCCTCGACGGGGGGACGCCCGTCGCGCTCGCGACCGACTTCAACCCGAACTGCTACGCGCGGAGCATGGGGTTCGTCGTCACCCTCGCCTGCGTCGGCATGCGGGCGACGCCCGACGAGGCGCTGCGCGGGGCGACCCACACGGCCGCGAGGGCCATCGACCGGACCGACGGCACGGGGACGCTCCGCCCCGGCGCGCCCGCGGACGCCGTCGTCCACGACGTGACGGCAGGCGTGGAGATCCCGTACAACCTGGACGTGAACACGGCCGACCGGGTCGTCGTCGACGGGGAGGTCGTCCATGAGTGAGGAGGGAGGACGACCGACCGAGGTCGTCCTCGACGGCGAGTCGCTCACGCCGGCGGAGGTGGCCGCCGTCGCCCGCGACGGGGCGACCGTCCGCGTCGCCGACGCGGCCCGGGAGGCGGTGCGGGAGGCGCGCGCCCGCGTCGTCGCCGCCGTCGAGTCCGGCGAGGCGGTGTACGGGCTCAACACCGGCTTCGGCCACCTGGTGGACACCCGCATCGCGCCCGAGGACGTCGAGGCGCTCCAGACCAACCTGGTCAGGAGCCACGCCGCAGGCGTCGGCCGGCGCCTCACGGCCGCGGAGGTCCGTGGGGTGATGCTCACCCGGGTCAACGCGCTCGTGAAGGGCTACTCCGGGGTCCGGGAGGTCGTCATCGATCACCTCGTGACGATGCTCAACGAGGGGGTCCACCCGGTTGTCCCCGCCCAGGGGAGCCTCGGGGCGAGTGGCGACCTCGCGCCGCTCGCGCACGTCGCCATCGTCCTGCTCGGCGAGGGGCAGGCCACCGTCGACGGCAACGACCTCTCCGGCGAGGAGGCGCTGGCCCGGGCCGGCCTCGACCCGCTCAGGCTCGCGCCCAAGGAGGGGCTGGCGCTCATCAACGGCACGCAGCTCACCCTCGCGCTCGCCGCGCTGCTCGTCGTCGACGCCGAGCGCGTCCTCCACGCGGCGGACGTCGCCGGCGCGCTGACGACCGAGGTGACGATGTCCACGACGGCGAATTGCGACCCGGCCGTGAACGACGTCCGCCCACACCCCGGCCAGGCGGAGAGTGCGGCCAACGTCCGCCGGTTCACCGCCGGCTCAGAGGTCATCGAGTCCCACCGGAACTGCGACCGCGTGCAGGACGCCTACTCGATCCGGTGTCTCCCGCAGGTCCACGGCGCGGTGCGCGAGGCCGTCGGACACCTCCGCGAGGCGGTCGAGATCGAACTGAACAGCGCGACGGACAACCCGCTCGTGTTCCCGCCGGGCGCAGTCGCCGGGCGCGCCAGCGGCGGCGACGAGGCGGCGGTGCTCTCGGCGGGCAACTTCCACGGCGCGCCGCTGGCCCACCGGCTCGACTACGTCGCCGGCGCGCTGACGGACCTGGCGGCCGTCTGCGAGCGCCGAGTCGACCGGATGCTCAACCCCGAACTCCAGGAGGCACACCTGCCGCCGTTCCTCACCGAGAAGAGCGGCCTGCGGTCGGGGTACATGATCGCCCAGTACACCGCCGCGTCGCTCCTGAACGAGTGTCGGTCGCTCGGCCGGCCGGCGACGGACTCGACGCCCGTCAGCGGCGGGCAGGAGGACCACGTCAGCATGAGCGGGCAGAGCGCGCTCACCGCCCGCACGGTGCTCGACGACGTCGCCACGGTCGTCGGCGTCGAACTCGCGTGCGGCGCCCAGGCGGCCGAGTTCCTCGACCCGGGGCTCGCGCTCGGGGACGGCACCGCCGCCGCCTACGACGCCGTCCGCGAGGTCGTCCCGAAGCTCGTGGAGGACCGTCCGCTGGACGCCGACCTGCGGGCGGGCGAGCGACTGGTGACGAGCGGCGCGCTCCACGACGCGGTCGAGGCGGCCGTCGCGACGGACACGGACTGATCGATGGACAGGCACCAGCTACTCGGTCGGGGAGTGCCCCGTGAGCCACCGGAGCCGGTCGTCGTCCGTCGTGATTTCAGCCGAACCGTCCGTCGTCCGTTGCCGGAATCAGCTCCCGGAGTGGAACGCGTCGATGATGTCGCCGCGCGTGAAAATCGAGGGACGCGCCGACGGTCGCGGAGTAAGTACGAGCATATTTGTGGGTCGGCTTCGCATGGAATGGAAATGACCCCCGCGACCGACACCGGGAGCGTGAGACGGCTGCTCCGCGACCCTATCGGATCGACTGACGAGGTAATCGTCGTCTCGGACCACGTCACCGTGCTGCGGGAGGCCGTGCTCGTCGTCGCGGAGGCCGACGAGGACGCGCCCGACCACGTCCGGCTGCTCGGCACCGAGGGAGCGCTGTCCAGGGCGTGCGACGACTTCCTCGCCGCCTCCCGGGCCGCGGACCTGGTGGAGGAGGAGCGGCTCTCGATGCGCGTGAGCGAGCAGGGGCACCTCCCGTCGCTGGTCATCACCGGCGGTGAGGGAGGTGACCCGAACCGGCAATCGGCCGCTGGTGAGGTGGAAGACCCGAGCCGGCACTCCGACTCCGGCGAGGTGACGACCATCTCCCCATTGCCCGGAAACGACGCCGTGGCGGTGCGGACGGACGAGGCGGACCCGGTCGCCACCATCCGGAGCGCGTTCGCGCGGTCGTTCTCGGACGCCGCCGAGTACGAGGTCGGCGTGCCCGGCTACACCCGGCTCCTGGAGTCGCTCGACGTCGCGGTCGGACCGGCCGTTCGCGAGGACGTGGCGAGCGTCATGGAGGCCGGCGTGACCGTGCGGAGCTCCGCGGACGGGGTCGACGAGATCGACACCATCCTGCTCGTGGGTGGACGGAACGGCGCGCAGCTGTTCGAGCTCTCGGAGTGGGCCGAGGACCTGGGCGTCGCCAGCCGGGCGACGATGTCATCCCGGAAGCGACAGCTCGAGGCCGCGGGCCTGCTCACGACCGAGAAGATCCGTGCGGACGTCGGCCGGCCGCGCCAGCGGCTCCTCGTCGCCCCCGAGGAACTCCGCGACTCCCCGCCAGCCGACCTGATCCGGGGGGCCCGGGACGCGCTCGTCGACGAGTAGCGAGGCGCCCGAGGGCTGCCGGTGGCCAACGGTTTATGCCCCGCCGCCGTCGGCGAGTGACCGTGAACGACTCCCCGCCCGAGACCCCCCGACGCCCCGTGACGGAGACCCCCCACGGCGAGGAGGTGGCCGACCCGTATCGGTGGCTCGAGGAGGACACCGACGAGGTCGCCGCCTGGGTCGACGCGCAGAACGAGTACGCCGACGGGTTCCTCGGCGGCGACACGTCCGACGCGCTCCGCCCTCGCTTCGAGGACCTGGCGCGCGTGACCGACTACGGGGCCGTCACCGTCCGCGGCGGTCGCTACTTCGGGACCGTCGAGGGACCGGACGAGGACCACGGCGTCCTCTACGTCCGCGAGTCGTTCGACGGGGAGCCGCGGGCGCTCGTCGACCCGAACGCGTTCGACGGCGAGGCCGCCTCGATGAACTGGTTCGTCGTCGGCCCGGACGGCGACCGCGTCGCCTACGGCTACGACGAGGGCGGCGAGGAACAGTACGACGTGCGCGTCGTCTACGTCGGCTCGGGCGAGGTGACGGAGACGGTGCCCGACCTCGGCCGGGTGAACCCCGGCGGCTTCGCGTGGACCGACGGCGGCTTCTACTACGTCCGCACGGGCGGGGCCGGCGGCGGTGCACAGCTCGAGAAATCGCTCTACCACCACGAGCACGGCGCCGACCCGGACGACGACCGGTTCCTCACGGACGCGTTCGGCCAGCACGACGGGCCCCAGCTGGAGATCGACGACGAGACCGGGGCGCTGCTCGCGGCGGTCCACGAGGGGACGGCGAACTCGGAGGTGTACCTGGTCGACGTCGACGCCGCGGAGGCGGACGGAGCCGACGGTTCGTCCGACGCGCTCGTCCCGCTGCTCACCGACGCGGACGGCACCTTCCACCCCCACATCCACGACGGAACCGTCTACTTCGTGACCAACTACGACGCCCCGTTCTCGCGGGTCCTCTCGGTTCCGCTCGCCGACGTCGCGGGGAGCGGGTCGAACGCGGACGGCCGTGACGACGCGCTCGACCCGGATGCGATGGCCGAGCCGATCCCCGAAACCGACGGCGTCCTCCGGGGGATCGCGTTCGCGGGCGACAGGCTGCTGGCACACCACATGCGCGACGCGAGTTCGGAACTGGCGGTCTGGGCCGACGGCGAGCCGACGGAGCGGCTCCCGACGCCCGAGTTCTGTTCGGTCGGCGGCGTCTCCGGGTCCGACGGCGGTGACGACGAGGGTGAAGGTGAGGGAGCGGACGAGGCCGGCCCTGGTTCGGCCGTCGACGCGGCCGACGAGGTGTTCTACGTCGTTGGAACGTTCGCCGAACCCGCTAGAGTCCGCCGGTACGACTTCGAGACCGGCGAGGCGGAAACGATCGCGCAGGCCGACGTGTCGCTCGGCGTCGACGTGACGGTGTCCCAGGAGTTCTTCGAGTCGCGGGACGGGACCGAGGTTCCGGCGTTCGTGATCCGCCGCGAGGGGCTGGAGCCGGACGGCGACGCCCCGACGGTGCTGTACGGCTACGGCGGGTTCCGGATCCCGCAGACGCCCGGCTTCGACCGCTTCCGCGGGCCGTTCCTCGCGGCCGGCGGCGTGTTCGTCGTCGCGAACCTCCGCGGCGGGACCGAGTACGGCGAACCGTGGCACGAGGCCGGAATGGGCGAGCGCAAGCAGAACGTCTTCGACGACTTCTACGCGGTCGCGGAGGGGCTCGTCGAGTCGGGCTACACGAACACCGACCGCCTCGCGGCGTTCGGCGGGTCGAACGGCGGCCTGCTGACGGGCGCCGCCGTCACGCAGCGACCCGACCTCTGGGGCGCGGTGCTCTCGACGGTGCCGCTGCTCGATATGCTCCGGTTCCACCGGTTCCTCCTCGGGGAGTACTGGACCGTCGAGTACGGGAGCCCCGACGACTCGGACGACTTCGAGTTCCTCCGGGCGTACTCGCCGTACCACAACGTCGCCGAGCGCGAGTACCCGCCGACGATGTTCAAGACCGCCGCGGGCGACACCCGGGTCCACCCGGGTCACGCGCGGAAGATGACCGCGCTGATGCAGGCGCGCAACGCCGGCGACTCGCCGGTCGTGCTCCGGACGGAGACGGACACCGGCCATGGCGTCGGCAAACCGACGGAACGGATCGTCCGCGAGCAGGTCGAGCAGTGGACGTGGCTGTGCGACCGACTCGGCGTGGACGTACGGGAGTAGCGGAACGGAGCGGAAGCGCCGTTGCAGGGAGGGGCAGCGCTCCCCGACAGCCGCGGATTCCGGGTGCCGACGGGCCCCCACCAGGGCGCCGCCGCCTCCGCCGCGTCGACGAACTCGAACAGATCACGGGCTTGTCAGATAGTCGATTATAATGGTGTCCGGAGGCTCCGGCCACGGGTTCGTTTTTCCCCCTCCGTCACGAATCGAGCACGGAGGAGATACGCATGTTCCGCGACAGGACCGACGCGGGCGAGAAACTCGCACGGCTGCTCCGGGACCGAGGGGTCCGCGCGGACCTCGTGCTGGCGATCCCGCGGGGCGGGCTTCCGATCGGGCGGCCGGTCGCGGACGCCCTCGACGCGCCGCTGGACGTCGCCGTGGCGAAGAAACTGGGCGCGCCGGGGAACCCGGAGTTGGCCATCGGCGCCGCCGCGTCGGACGGGAGCCTCTGGCTGAACGAGGACGCGATCGACCAGCTCGGGGTTCCCGACGGCTACGTCGAGCGGGAGCGCCGGAGGGCCGCCGAGACCGCCCGGGAGAAGGAGGACGCCTACCGGGAGGGCGACCCGCCGGACGTGGCCGGCAGGTCCGTCGTGCTCGTCGACGACGGCGTCGCGACGGGGGCGACCGTCAACGCCTGCCTCCGGATGCTCGCGGAGCGCGGCGCCGAGCACATCGTGCTCGCGGTGCCGGTCGGCCCGCCGAACGCGCGCGAGCGACTGGTCGGCGACGCCGACGAGGTCGTGGTGCTCGAATCACCCCCTCGATTCCGGGCGGTCGGCCAGTTCTACGAGCGGTTCGATCAGGTCTCGGACGAGGAGGCGATGTCGTATCTCGACCGGTAAGCGTACGGAACGTCGGGCGTACGGAACGTCGAGCGTGCGGATCTTCGGATCGTGATTCGGGAACCGGGTTCGAGTCGGTCCAAAAAATCCCGGTGGAGTGTCCATGAAGCTCACGTCGAGCCCCGAGCGGGGCTTCGTGAGCACCGGAGTACTCTAGATGCGCCGCCCCCGGTGGGCGGAGTTCGAAAGGTGCCGGATGGGGGTGGATGCCGGGTACGGCACCTGTGTGGGGTCGTCGACGGTACAGGGGGGAACGACCGTCGATTGCTCCGCAGGTCGCCACCGAACCAGTTCGGGTAGGCCATCGCGCTCCGGGCCAGGCACGCGAGGCCCTCCGACGGCCGGTAGCACATATCCGTAGTGGTGAGTCACCCATTGTTATACACGTAGTACCCCGTCGGGCCACGATGAGGGAGCGACTAGGAGCGGTTCCGACGGCGCGACGACGCGCCCGGCCGGCCGCCTCCCTAACACCAGTTTGCAAGTGCTTCTCGGGGCCTCGATTTCGCGCATCTCACCGGGTTAGCACTCGAAAACCGGTGTGTCGAAGCGGTCGTTACCCGTAGACGAGGGCGATTCGGCCCGGTGACACCGGTTTTCGAATGCTTCGACCGGGGACGGCGGCGGGTAGCGCGTAGCTACCAGTCCGTAAGCATTTGAAAACTGGTGTGTCTGTGGACCGATAGACCGTCGGCGGAACTATCGAGTGGGCCTCTGGGAAGGCGCGTCGGATTCGGGGGTGGGTCGGTTCAGGGCTGGGTCGATCGGGTCGAGTCGAATCGGGATCAGGTCGAATCGGATCGGGCCGAGTCGAGAGTGGGTCGAATTCGAGTGCGATCACCTCAGTCCTCGGAGAGGCCGGCGCGGACGAGGATGTTGTCGAGTTCGAGTTCGACGTCGTTCGTCGGGAGGTCGGAGCTGTCGATGGCGTCCTTCACCTGGCGGACGGTGAGCGCTTCGGACAGTTCGTACGTGTTGTACTGGCCGCCCCGCAGCCCCTCGTTGTTCTGGAACGACTGGAGGAAGCCGAGCATGTCGAGCCGGGTGAGGTGATTGTACATCCCGCGCTGGCTCAGCGGGTCGTCGCCGGCGGCGGAGGCGAGCTGCTCGTAGATGGCGTGGATCGCCTTCGTCCGGACCGGGGTGCGGCCGTCCGCCTCGAGCCTCGCGACGGCGTCGATGATGAGCTGCTTGTGCTGGTCCTGGTCGATGATGGACTCGACCATGTCGCCGTAGTCGAGCTCCTCCTTGGCGGCGTACACGTCGTCCGGTTGGATCGGCATGTTGCCCACGTTCTCGGCGTGTTCGGCCGCCTGCTTCAGGAGGTCCATCGCGCGGCGGGCGCTCCCGGAGGAGTTCCGCATCGCGAGCGCCGCGCACAGCGACAGCACCTCCTTGTCGTACGTCTCGTCGTGGAGCGCGTTGTTCGCGCGGGCCGCGATGATCTCCTCCAGCTCGTCGGCGCTGTAGGCGGGGAACTTGATCTCCGTCTCGCACAGCGTATCGCGCACCTTCGGCGAGAGGTTCGAGCGGAACGTGTAGTCGTTGCTGATGCCGATGAGCCCGATCCGGGTGTCCTCGACGTAGCCGATGTCGCGGGCCCGCGGAAGGTCGTACAGCAGCGTGTCGCTCTCGCCCACCCGGTCGACCTCGTCGAGCACGATGAGCACCGTACCGCCGATGTCGTCCAGTTCCTCGTACAGCATCGAGTACACCTCTCGGGAGGCGTACCCCGTCGAGGCGATCTGGTCGTCGCGGAACTCGTTGACGAGAGCGATCGCCACCTGGTACGAGGAGGCCGTCCCGTCCGAGGGGGCGATGTTCTGGCAGTTGATCCGGACGTGCGTGAACGTCCGCTGGTCGTCGGCCGGCCGGTCGGCGTTGCGCTCGCGGATGTCCGACTCGAGTTCTCGGAGCAGGTACTTCGTCGCGGCCGTCTTCCCGACACCCGTGTCCCCGTAGAGGAACGCGTTCCGCGGCGGCCGGCCCTTGTACACCGGCTTCAGCGCGTTCACGTAGTTCTGCATCACGTCGTCGCGGCAGAGGATCTCCTCGGGGGTGTGCTCCTCCGTGAAGAGGTCGGCGTCGCGGATGATCTCGACGTCGTCCTCGAAGATGGAGTTCGACCCCATTGTATCCCGTGTCGGACACGAAGTGGATAAAGCTAGTCCTTTCGAGTGCTTTCGAGTGCTTTCAAGTGTACCCCGGTCGTTTCGAGTGCTCTGCGAGTGACTGCGAGTGACTGCGACTGTTTTCCCGTACCCAGGATTATCCGCCGAAATCGGCCGAATCGAACACCAGTTTTCGAGTGCTTTCGGTGACGGCACGGGGATACCGGCCTGATATCGCGTCGGAGCGGTACTGGTCGGCGGTCGTGGGTCGAGCACCGATCGTGGGTCGAGCGCCGAACGCGAGTCGAGTCCCCCCGTCCACACACCAGTTTTCAAGTGCTTGATGGGAGGGGCAAGATTCGCGGGGTCTGATCGAGGGCACGAACGACGCCAGTAGTGTGGAGGGGTTGTCTCAGGGGTCAGGGGGCCGTGTGGCGGCGGAAACCCGGATGGGATGGGAAACATCGGGCAGTCGATGGGTTTCGGGAGGTACCAGGGAGCGGAAACGCCTGCAGATGGCGATCTCCTCGCCGGAGGCCGCCAGGAGACCGTGAATGGCGGGGATCGAACCCCATCAGTTGCGGCCAGGAGCGCTAGGGGCGGGCGGAGTGTGATCCGATCACGACCTGCTCGTGCTTCCTCGGGTTGGCAGTCGTCCGGCGGAACACGGGGTGGCGGGGGCGATTCGAGACGCCGGCTGTCGGTCCAGGAACTCGCGAGTAAGTGAGGGACGGGACGGTGATCCCGGACACCCCCACACCGGTTTGCAAGTGCTTTCGATCGGGGGCGTCCGTCGGAACTCGTGCCGGCGGAACCGACGGTTCCGATCACGGTATAAACAGCCGATTGGATACACGTGAGGTTAGTCGATTATTCGAGTGGAATCGCACGACTACAGACAGTCGTAATCCGGACAACACTACACTACTACTAGACTAGAAGAAAATGTTATAATAAGGAAAGAGATCGATCCGGTTCCAGTTGCCACCCGACCCGCCTCGGCCCGCGTCTCCGACGCCTCGTCCCCCCGCCGCCGGCGAATCCCGACCCTCCCTTCGACAGGAAAAGCACTCGCAAACCGGTGTGAGGGGGTCCCCGACAGACAGACACCCGTTCGATGTAGACAGGATCCGCGGACCGGTGTCCACCACTCGCCACGGTCCCCGACGCTGAACGGCCGCCTCGACTGTTATACGCCCCGAACTCCGATCCTGCCACCGAGGGATCGCCCTCTCTCACCGACAACATTCGTGCACACTCCCGGTCGAGGAGCACCGACCCTCGCCGGAACTGCGATCGAACTGACGCGACAGCCGTCCGGACACACCGGTTTTCGAGTGCTTTTCGCCCGTCCACTCGGCTCGCCGGACGGGGAACTCGGCCGGTCGGTGTCACGTTTCCCCGACACCCGAACGACGTTCCCACGGTGTCCTCCCGACTCTCCCTCGCCGCCCTCCCACGGTAGGATGTCTGTAACGAAGTCCGCTCGCCGTGACGGTGGGGCCACCGGACCCGCCGTCTCGACCACGTCGGCTCCGCCGCGTGTCGAGGCCGCGTTCCTGTCGCGCGACTCCCGGGTCCGGACACTGGTTGGGTTGGGATCCATCTCGGAGGCGACGTGGACCCCGGCGGGAAGCCGCCGGGAACGCCTCCGGTTCGTCCTCGCGGGGAACCGACCCGCGGGGGCCTGGTCGACCGATCCCTTCGGGACGGAGTGGGGCGACGATCCCCGACCGGCTCTACTCTGCCCATCGGAACGTCGAATCGGCTATCACCGTCCAGTCACCGAGCTCGTCACGCCGCTGACGGTCACAGTACTCCGTGCCGTTCGAATCCGAGTCGTTCACACTGCTATCGGGTGTGCCGTTCCGCGCCCCCGTGTGCCGTTCCGCGCTCCCGTCCCGGAACGACCCGCTAGCGGAGCTCCCGGTCGGATTGGACCGGGGCGGCCACGGTGTCGGAGAGGAGGCTGCGGAGGCCGCGGCGAAGCCGTTCGGAGACGGCTTGCTTCGAGACGTCGAGATCGTCGGCGAGGGTCTCGAGCGTGACGCGTCGGGGAACGTCGAAGTAGCCGCACTCCACGGCGGCCCGGAGCGTCTCCGCCTGTACGCTGGTGAGATCGTATGTCGGGGCGGCGTGACACTCCTCGGCGTCGCTGAGCGCCTGCACCGTCGGTTCCATCCCGTCCGCGTCGCATCGGCGGGCGAACGTCGAGACGGCTACCCTGTCGGGGAACAGGAGCCGGAAATCCCAGCCACCGGCGTCGACACGCGCGCCGATCAGGTAGCCGTCGAGCCGGAGAGCGTGGCGGTACGCGCGCACCGCGAGCCGATCGGCGCCGACGCGGACGCGGTAGAGGTGGTCGCTGCGCCCGCTCGCGAGGCTCGTCCAGGCGACGACGGTCTCGTCCTCGCCGAACGCCGCCTCCAGCGCCTCGCCGTCCGCCAGCGGGACGCGCACCAGGAGCCGATACGTCGCCCCGTCGAGTCGACCGATGTCGACGAGGTGGCCGCTCGCGTCGGTGACCGTCGCGAACGAGTCGCCGAGCAGCGGGATCGACAGGTGGATGCGGACGGTCGTCATCCGGCCACCGCGTCGTGACCGATCGCAGTCGGGGGGTTCGAGGGGGTGTGCGGCCACGGTTCGGCCGGGACTGAAGCGTGCGCTACTCTCTCGTCGGGCGGTCGTCTGGGTCTCATGGCTGGCCGGATGCTGGCGCCTCGCCGACGAGTAGCACGGACCCCGAAATAAAGGTTGGCCGGGTCAGAGCCCCGGCGGCCCCTGTCCGGACGACGAGGTCGGACCGTCGTTCGACTCCATCGGTATCTCCTCGCCGACCGACTGCGCCGCGATTCCGCTGTTCAGTTCCGTCTGGGTCATACAGCTGTCACAGCCCCGAACCTCCCCGTCGTTTCCCCCGAAGACGCGGACGAACGACGGCGTGACGAAGCTCCCGCAGTTGATGCATTCTGGCATACGTGTTGCTCCCACCGGCCCGCTGGGCCGACGGGTCCGAGGATGGGTGATACCAGCGTGACTGTTGGGCTTGACATATCACGGTGTTAAACCGGACCGCATCCGGGACGTGCGGTTTCGCGGTTCCGGACGTGGACCCCATACAGTCGAAGCTGGATATCCCGACCGACCGGGCTCCTAATTCGATTCGACGGTGTTCGACCCGATTCGCCGACGGGGGTCGCCCCGCTCCCACCCGTCGCCGGCGTACCGAACGGTGCCATCAACGACGAGCCGATCATAGAGGCCGACCTCGGATCGAGGACGCCGCCGACCGGCGAGGCGGCCGGGTGGAGAACCGTGCTTGTCGGGTTCGAGCTCGTCGAAAGTTTTGCCGCCCGGACGGCCCGACTAGTTGTCCCGTACTGCCTCACGTAACCGGCCGGGCCGGGGGGACGCATTACGGCATTACTGCTGTAAAGGCAGACTAACCGTTGATTCGGACGTAAGGAGCCGATTAACCGGCCGAAAGGGTACGGATACTGGTAGATTTGGTCGCCCCTGCACCGATCGGAGGCCGAGGCAGTCGGGGGCAGTCGCCGGGGTCGGACGGCTGTGAAAAAGGTAGTGTCCAGTCGCGTCCCAGGTGTCGAAATCGCCCGTCACCGGCCCCGACGAGTACAGACCGCAACTTCTATGCGCGGGGTTTGGCGATAGGAATGTACATGATGGACGAAGACGGAACCGAGTGGTCGGACGGGGGGACGACGCTCGATCGTTCGGTCCACGACCCGGCGGCGGGCGACTCGACCGGGACGGCGGTGGCGCTGGCGGTGGGGCGGGCAAAGGACGTACCGCCGACGGAACTCCCGCAGCTCGAATCGGCGCTCGACACCGACGCCCTCGACAGGCTGACGGCGTCGCTCGCGACCCGGTCCGACGAGCAGAGCAGGATCTCGTTCCGGTACGCGGGGGTGGCGGTGTCGATCTCGGGCACCGGCGAGATCGTCGTTCGGGACATCGAGTCGGCCTGAACTCCCCCGCCAGGGCTGAATTCCACGGCACGACGGTCGATCTGGCAGGTTCGATTCCTCGAGGTGGCTTCTCACAGACAGCGAGTGACGTTCGTTCCGACCGACGCCGGACGCGACTGCGAGTGCGACGTCCCCCGCGGCGGCCACGGTCCGTCCGCTCCTGGTCGTCGTCCCTGCGACCCGGTCGTTGCCGAACGACCGTCGCCCGTGCGGGCCTCCTCCGGCGAACTCGCGGGCGCTGTCGCCGGTGGGGCCGCCGAGCCACGGCGAGTTCCCCGGGTCGCGCGCGAACGCCGCGGGCGTCCGCTCCGACGAGCCGGACGGTCCAATAGGTGGAGGATCCGCTCCGCACGCGGCGTCTAACCCCGGTGAACGCGATTCGGGGGCCAACCACGGTCGAGTCGGACTGGAACGCGCTCACGGGGACTGACGGGTCGGAAGTTAGCGACATCGTGACACGCTGTTAAGAAAATCGAATCCGCACGCCCGCCCGCCATCGCGTGTGACGGATCGGGCGTTCGAGTTCGCGCCGCCGAGGGGACGGCGGTGACGAGAAACCGGACGAACGGGCCGTGTAGCCCCCGATTTACTCACTCGTCTCGTTCTTCACCCGGCTCCGGAACGAGCATCTCTGGCCCTCGCTTGTACTTCGGGGTACTCGCGAACTCCTCCATCCGTCGCTTCTCGTCGTCCGTGATTCGACCCGACATCTCTTCTGAGTCAGGGAGGCGCCTAAAAAGTAATTTCGAGCGTACCGGGCCATAGGAGCCTCGTAACTCCAGGATATAGGCCGGCTATCGCCCGATTCGGTCGTGGCCGATCCGACGGATACCCGGCTCAGTCCAGCCCGTCCGTGATCGGGCGGGTGTACACGTCGACGGTGCGGACGATGACGGCCAGGAGGCCGATCAGCACGGCGGCCGAGAGCAGTTTTCGTGACATCGCATCCGGTCCTGGGTCCGGCGGCCGCTTCGTTATCCGCGCGGTACCGCCGCCGGACCGGGGTCCCCCGTTCCACGCCGGCGGCCGAGCGGAACGGTAGGGAAACCATTCGGCCGAACACGGTCCGCATTACAATCCGCCCCACGTCCGTCGGGAAAGCCGTGATTACATCGGGTAAGGTGGACAAACCGAGGGCCGGTCGGTCGGCGGGTGCGACGCCCCCGTCAGCGGGTGGATGGGCGACGCCGGGGACGGACCGACGATCCGGGTCGGGATGAGCTCCGCCAAGACGGCCATCCTCGTCGCCGACGCGGCCGTGGGCTGGGCGCTCGGGAACACGCTGGCGATGGTGCTGGTCGTGACACATCCGGTACAGATGCCCACTCTCCTGATCGTCAGGAACGTCTTCGTGGCCGGGCTGATCGCCGGCGTCCTCATCACCCTGCTCATCACGGGTGCACGGGACGCCCACCGGCTCGGCCTGCTCGGCCGGTACGGGTAGCGTCGGCTGCCCTCGTTCCCTTCTCGCCTCCTTTCCCTACCCCTCCTCCCTCCTCATCGGTCCCCGGAACTCCCGTACTCGGGGGCTAACAACGTGTGAGGGCGCACCCGTGAACGTCATGAGCGGGACAGACCGGGACGCGGTCGAGCACGTCGAGCCGAGCGGCTTCCCCGACCTCGTCGCGGTCCTCTGGCGGCGCCAGGGGTGGACGGTCGAGCCGAACGCGCTGGACGACCGGTTGTACGCGATCGAGCGACGGGAGGCGGGCGCGATCGAACGTCGCGCGCTGTTCGCCGTGTACCGGTCGCCCGGCGGCGCCGTCGATGCCGCGGGCGTGCGCGACCGGGCGCGGGTCGAGCTCGGACCGGACGGGACGACGCTGGCGACGAACGCGGGGTTCACGCCCGAAGCGGTCGACACGGCGGCCGCCCACGGGATCGACCTCGTCGGCCCGGACGACCTCGCGCGCCTCGTCGACGCGCTCGACGCGCGGGCGGTGCTCGACGGGACGGCGACGGACGACGAACGGCGACGGGAAACCAGCCCGGACCAGGGGAACTGACCGCCGAACCGATCCTGTTTCTAGAACGTCGCTATCCGTTTCGGCGCTCCGGGAAGGAACCGCCTTACGAACCGCGAACGGCCGGAATCCGTCGGTGTGAGTGGCGAATACGCGAGAACCGAGTACGCCCGGAGAGGGCTCATCCGTCTCACGCCCCGTGTCGGAGTGGGGGCGCTCGTGGTCACGCAGGCGGCCGACGTGCTCACGACGGTAGTGGCGCTCCGGTTCGTGTCCGGCCTCAAGGAGGCGAACGTCGTCGCGGCCGCCGCCATCGGGGCGCTCGGACCGATCGTCGGGCTGACGCTCGTGTCGGTGGTCGCGGTCGGCACACTGGTCGTCGTGACGGAACGCGGGGTCGCGGTCGTGCGCGACCTCGGTGACGGAGACGGATTGCGTGACGGGGACGGATCGCGTGACGGGGACGGATCACACGACGAGGAGGAATCGCGGGTGCTGGTCGGCGTCGTTCGACTCGTCGGATACGGGCCGATGACCGCCCTGAACCTGATCGTCGCGTTCCACAACACGGCACTGATCGGGACGGTCTGCTGTCCCGGGTGACGCGACGCGCCTCGGCCCGGACCCACGCCGTCGAGGAGGGATTCAGTCGAGGAGGTCCTTCGTCTGGATGAGGTTCCAGGTCTCCCGGCCGTCCTCCGTGATACCGTACACGCGTCCCTTTCGGCGTTCCTCGGGGACGAGAAGTTCGACGAGGTCCCGCTCTCGCAGGCCGCGCAGCGCCCGGGAGACGTGCGTGACCGCGAGGTCCTCGTCGTCGGCGATCCCGGACGGGGTCGCCGGACCGTCGGCCAGTCGCCCGAGGACGGCGACGCGGTAGCGCGAGCTGATGACGTAGCCGACCACGTCCCAGTCGTCGCTCATCGGCTCGTCACTCCTGCCGGTCTCCCGGCGCCGTCGACCCGTTTCGGTGCTGTTCTCGTGCCCATCGTTCGGTAGTCGTCGGTCGTCGCGTCGGATCGGTCGGTTCCCCGGTGAGGGGGAGAGCTGTGCTCGGTCGTCATTGCAGTCGACGCTCCACGAGTGACGCCTCGGTTCCGGGCGCCATGTACCGGCTGTAGACGTACTGTGCCAGCGTCACGACGAGGAACGCCGCGACGACGACGATGCCTGCGACCGCGTCCGGTACGGCGGCGAACCCCGGCGCGTTCACGACGGTGAGGAGGTAGAACAGGCCGCCGACCACCGCGGTTGCGATGTACAGCGTCTGCCAGGGCAGCTCCGTGCGCTCCTCCTCCGGAAGGTACCGTTCGAGCTGGTCGACCGTCGCCGTGAGCCGGATCACGCCGTCGTCGGGATCGTAGTCGACGACGCCGGCGTTCCGGAGCTTCGGGATGTGTGTCTGGTACAGCGAGACGTACACCCGTTTCTCCTGCTGGTCGGTTAGCTCTTCGGCCGGGACCTGGTTCTCCCAGGCGGCAACCTCCCGTGCGAGCGCGGTGAGTTCGATGGGGCCGCCGTGCTCCCGAAGGTACGAGATGACGAACCGACGCCTGGGGTTACTCAGGAGGTCGTACACCTCGTTCTGCGACAGCCTACCGTGCTCTGACTCGGACATCAGTCGAGGCTCATGTGATCGGCGTCCGCCGGCCGCCGTTACCCATACAGCGGTCGGTTGTACACTTTGTTACTCCCCGATTACACGCCGCTCGCAGCGCGACGGCTCGCGGTCCGGTGCGGACTCCTCTCGCGCCACCCAGCCCCGCGCGGTTCATTCCACCGTAACGCTCTTGGCCAGGTTGCGGGGCTTGTCGATGGCGCGCCCGAGGAGGTCGGCGACGTGGTACGACACCAGCTGGAGCTGGACGTTCGCGAGCACGCCCGTCGCGTCGGGGTGGGTGTCCGGAACGGGGAGGAACTCGTCCGCGAGCTCGCGCACCTCCCGCGAGCCCTCGCCGCCGATGGCGATGACCGGCGCGCCCCGCGCGCGGACCTCCTCGACGTTCGCCAGGGCCTTCCCCTGGTGTCGACCGTCGAAGACGGCGACGACGGGGGTGTCCTCCGTGACGAGCGCGAGCGGCCCGTGCTTCAGCTGAGCCGAGCCGAATCCCTCTGCGTGCTCGTATGTAATCTCCTTGAACTTAAGTGCTCCCTCCAGGGCGACCGGGTGGCCCACGCCCCGACCGATGAAGAAGTACGCGTCGCAGCCGCGGTACTCGTCGGCGAGGCGGTCGACCGGCGACTCCTCGAGGACCCGCTGGACGTCCGTCGGGAGCCGGCGGAACGCGGCGGCGCGCTCCGCGTGGCCCTCGCTCGGGCTGCCCGTCACGTCCTCGACGATGCGCTCGCCGAGCAGCGACAGCGCGGCCACCTGCGAGGAGAACGTCTTCGTCGCGGCCACGCCGATCTCGGGGCCGGCGCGGATGAACAGCGCGTCGTCGCACTCCCGGGCGGCCGTGGAGCCGACGACGTTCGTCACCGCGAGCGTCCGCGCGCCGGCCTCGCGCGCGTGCCGGACCGACTGGAGCGTGTCCGCCGTCTCCCCGCTCTGCGTGACGGCGACGACGAGCGTGTTCTCGCCGATCGGCGCCGGCGTCGTGGCGTACTCGCCGGCGCGGAAGGCGTACGCCGGGACGCCCTGCTCGACGAGGTGCTCCCGGGCGTACAGCGCGGCGTGGTGGGAGGTGCCGCAGGCGACGAACTGGACGTCGCTCACGTCCGCGAACGCCCCGAGGGGGAACGACGACAGCGAGACGCTCCCGTCGTCCTGGATCCGGCCGCGGATGGTGCGGTCGAGCGCCTTCGGCTGTTCGTTGATCTCCTTGAGCATGTAGTGCTCGTAGCCGTCGCGCTCGGCGTCCTCGGGCTGCCAGTCCACGGTCGTGGGCTCGCGTGTGACGTGCGCCCCGTCGGAATCGGTCACAGCGTAGCCGTCCCGGTCGACCTCGACGACGTCGCCGTCCTCCAGGTGGACGACGCGGTCCGTGAACTCGAGGAACGACGGGACGTCGCTGGCGAGGAACTGCCGGTCCTCGCCGAGTCCGAGCACGAGCGGCGAGCCGCGACGGGTGGCGTACAGCGACGTCTCGCCGGCGGCGAGCAGGACGACCGCGAAGCTCCCCTCGAGCCGGTCGACTGCGCGTCTGAACGCCTCGTCGGTCGCGAGCCCGTCGGAGAGTCCCTCCTCGATCAGGTGGGGGATGACCTCCGTGTCGGTGTCGCTGGTGAAGCGGTGGCCGCGCTCGCGCAGTTCGTCGCGCAGCGCCTCGTGGTTCTCGATGATGCCGTTGTGGACGACCGACACGGCGCCCGTACAGTCGGTGTGGGGGTGGGCGTTCGCGTCCGTCGGCGCACCGTGCGTGCTCCAGCGCGTGTGTCCGATGCCGATGTTGGCGGCGAGAGTCGTCTCCGCGACCGCGTCCCGGAGGGCGTCGATCTCGCCCGCGCGTTTCAGCACGGTGATGTCGTCATCGCCGCGCGGCACCGCGATACCGCTGGAGTCGTAGCCGCGATATTCGAGGTTCGCGAGCCCCGTGAGCAGCTCGTCGACCACGTCACCGTCGGCGACGCAGGCGGTTATTCCACACATCGGATGGCTCCCGTTCGCGGCCGATCGTGCGCCTGTTCCAAGGGTTGTGGCGGGGTCGCCGCCGGTAAGGGTCCTCTCATTGATAGCTCCCGGATGGGCGCGCCATCCGCGTGACGGTGGTCAATTACGTGTTCTCTCCATTGTTATTCGCGTACTGTGGAGTCCAGCGGATAGGTTAGCCGAAGCCACGAGTTCGTGGTTCCGCGGGGAGCGCAGGGGACCGATTCGCCCCCCGTATCGGGGGATAGCGACCGGTAGCGAACTGATAACAAAGGGGATAGCTGGCTCCCCCATAGACGTCACATGTTAGTCACTCTCTGGGCGGGAGACGGCACGGGCGGCCGGTTCGTGTCGTCGTTCCCGCCGGATTCGATCCCCATCGGCCCGCCCGCGGGCTCGGTGCAGGTCGACGCGCGGGCCGACCCGCCGTTTCGATCCGGTGTCGCCGACCCGCACCGTCTCACGACCGACCGTACCCGCGCTAGGGTCGGCCCGAACGTCTATATCCACGGCGTGCGCGGTATCCAACGTGACACACTCGTCGGCTACCGGGACGAGGTGACGAGTAGCGTCTTGCTCGACTGCGCGCGAGTTCCCTCCGGTCCGTCCGCCGGGGACGCGCGCGCCGGTCGAGACGCTCCGTTCGACGGACGAACGACCGGGGCGGGTCGCGAAAGCGACGGTGCGCCGGCGCGAGCGGCCCGATATCGCCGCTCGACTCGACGCCGGCGTCGCCCGCGCGAGCGCGGGAACCAGCCCCGAAGAGTGGCCGCTGGGCGACGGGTGGAAGCGAGGACCTACCCGGGCGATCGGCGGGTCCGTCGACGCGCCTCCGTCGCGTCTTGCGATTCCCGTCGTCGACGTGAGTTCCGACGGGGAACTGTCGCACAGATATCGCGACGAAACCGGATAAACTCAACATTACTTATAAGTAAGGGGCAAGCACACATTGCTATCGCCCGAGACGGAATGGGTGGGAAACAGGAGTGCCGGGGTGGACCTGACTCATCACGCCCCACGAACGAACGCGAGAGAACGAAGCTGCCGGAACGGACCCGTGGAACGAACCATGTCATCGAAAGCTCGAACCCACAATCAGATGAACAGTAGCCAGTCGAGGGATCCGGACGAAGCGGTCGCTGCGGACGAGGATTCCTCCCTGGAGGGCCAGACGGACGAGGCGACCTCGGAGGAAGTGGTCGAGGAGGAGCTCCCGCTCGACATCATCTTCGAGGTGTTGAAGAACGAGCGGCGGCGGCTCGTCCTCGAGTATCTCCGGGACGCCGAGGGGTCGGTCACCATCGGCGAACTGGCCGAACACATCGCCGCCCTGGAGAACGACATCACGCCCGCTGAGCTGAACGCCCAGCAGCGCAAGCGGGTCTATATCGGGCTCTACCAGTGTCACCTCCCCAAGATGGACGACGCCGACGCCGTGGCGTTCAACCAGGACCGGGGGATCGTCGAACTCGGTCGGAGCGCGGAGACGCTCTTCGAGTATCTCGACTCCGACTCCGAGGTCGAGTCGAACGGACACCTGCGGCAGTACACGATGTTCTCGGTGTTCGGCGGACTCGCGTTCCTCTTCGCACACGTCGCCGGGACGCCGCTGCTCCCGGAGCTCATCGTCATCGCAGTACTGATCGGGGTCCCGGCAGTAGCCTACTACGCCGAACGGTAGGTCGCGCGTCCGGGGGGCGACTTCCGTGTTCTCGAAGTATTAGTTCCGGTAGCCTGACCGCGCTTCACCGACGAACGACGACCTGCTGGTCGCCGTAGACGGTGACGTCGCACCCGTCGAGTCGGAAGGAGACGTGGCCGTCGCCCGTCCGCGCCTCGCCGCCGTACCGAACGTCGAACAGCGACTCGAGCGCGTCGGGGTCGACGGCGGTGTTGAGCGGTTCGACGGCCGTCGGGTCCTTCCCGAGCGCCTCGCCGACCGCGGACACCACCGCCTCGCAGATTGACTCGTCCCGCCGAGCGACGCCGTCGCGATGGACGACGCTTCCCTCGTTCGATCCCGCCTCGGCGGAGCCGATCGTGTTCGTCGGAGTCATGGTTCCCCCGCGGAAAATTGCAGCGCTCCTCGCACGAATAATTCTGCTGACATCTCTATCTAGTCCGACTGCTGGTGAGGAGGTGTAGTACAAAACGTTTTCGAGACCGGGTGAGACTCTCACATGGTTACCGATCGGGGACCGCGTGGGGACGACTAGTACGGGAGCCCGCCGCTCGACGACGCGGCGACGAGCGCCGCGGGCTGGGGGGAGCTCGCACCGCGGTCGCCGCCGACGTCGGTTCCCGGCGCGAGCCCGCACCCCGGCGCCAGGACGGCGTCGCGGAGGTGGACGTCGCGCTCGACCGTCGCGCCGGGGAGGAGCACGGCGTTCCGAAGGTCGGCGCCCGTACCGACGGTCGCCCCCGCGCCGACGACTGTCGGGCCGCGGAGCGTCGCGTCCCGCGCCACGGTCGCGTTGGCGCCGACGAGCACCGGCCCCGACAGCTCCGCCCCGCCGGCGACCTCCGCACCCTTGGCGAGGGCGACCGTCCCGGAGGTGGTCACGTCGGGCGCGAGCGTCCCGCGGACGTCGACCGCGAGTTCGGCCAGCACGAGCTCGTTCGCCCGCAGCAGGTCCGACGGTCGCGCCACGTCGAGCCACCGGTCGGTCTCGACGACGGACACGTCGGTCTCGTCGACGACGCGGGCGAGCACGTCGGTGATCTCGTGCTCGCCGCGCTCGCTCTCGCCGACGTCGAGCCAGTCGCGCGCGGCCGCCGGGAACACGTATGCGCCGGCGTTCGCGAGGTCGGTCGGCGGGTCGGCCGGCTTCTCGACGATGTCGGTGACGCGCGACCCGTCCGTCGTGAGCACGCCGTACTCGCTCGGCTCCTCGACCCGCTGTGCCGCGACGGCCGGCCCGCGCTCGAACAGCGCCTCGATCACGTCGCGGTCGTAGAGGTTGTCGCCGTTCAGCACGGCGAACGGCCCGTCGAGGTACGGCCGCGCGGCGTCGACCGCGTCGGCGGTGCCCTCGGGGACGGGCTGGTTCGCGTAGTGGACGGGCACGCCCGCGTACCGATCGCCGAAGAACGAGCGGACGTGGGAGGCCTTGTACCCGACGACGAACACGAGTCCGTCGGCGCCGCCCGCCACGGCCGCGTCGGCGGCGTGGGCGGCGAGCGGTCGGTCGGCGACGGGGAGCATGGGCTTCGGGGTCACCGTCGAGAGGGGGCGCATCCGCGTCCCCATTCCCGCGGCGAGGATCACTGCCTGCATACCAGAGATTCCAGGGTCGATGGCGCCCTTGTAATGCGACGACTATCCCCGCAAGCGGCGGCCGCCGGGCCGACCGCTTCGACCCCGACGTCTGCCGACTGGGGACGACGCCCAGGGGTCGCCTACGCCTCGGGGGCGCCGGCGGGGCCGGCGTCGAGCGCGGCCACCGCCTCGCCGACGTGCTCGCGGGCGCGCTCGAACAGCTCCGCGGTGCGGTCGGCGTTCTCCGCCTCCGCGGTGATGCGGACGAGCGGCTGGGTGCCGCTCGCGCGCACGAGGAACCAGCCGTCGTCCAGGTCGACCCGGACGCCGTCGATGTCGGTGACGGCGTCGTACCGATCCCGGATCGCCTCGACGACCTCGGCGACGACCTCGTCGTTGCGCTCGACGGAGACGCTCTCGCGGCGCAGCGGCGTCGTCTCGATCGTCGAGAGCTGGTCGGCGAGCGGGCCGCGCGCGGCCACCATCGAGGCGAGCTTCACCGCCGCCAGCGGGCCGTCGGGACACCGGGCCTCGTCCGGCCAGATCCAGGCGCCCGACGGCTCGCCGCCGAACGCGACCGAGCGGTCCGCGGTGCGCTCGGCGACGTGGCCGTCGCCGACGGCCGTGAGCGTGAGCGAAGCGCCTATGTCCTGGAGCGCGCGCCGGACCGTCATGCTGGTGTTGAGGGGGGCGGCGACGCGCTCGCCGGGCTCGACCGCGTCCCGCCCGAACAGCGCGAGCAAGTGATCGCCCGGTACGAACTCGCCCGACGCCGTCACCGCCATCATCCGGTCCGCGTCCCCGTCGTGGGCGATGCCGAGGTCGGCGTCGGTGCTCCCGGTGAACAGGCAGAGCGACCGGCAGTGCTCCGCGGTCGGCTCGCTCGGGCGCGCCGGGAAGGAGCCGTCCGGTTCGGCGTTCAGCGTCTCCACGTCCGCGCCCAGCCGGTGGAGCGCGGTCGCGGTTAGCCGGCCGCTCCCGTTGCCGGGGTCGACGGCGACGGTGAGCCCGTCGAGCGGGGCGCCGGCCTCGACGAGCGCCTCGACGTGTCGCTCCGCGGCGTCGTCCGCCCGGGAGGCGTCGCCGACGCCGTCCCAGGGGGCGAGGTCGAACTCGCCCGACTCGATGCGCTCGGCCACCGCGTCCTGCCGGGGGCCGACGTACGCCGCACCGGACTCGTCCCACAGCTTCAGCCCGTTGTCGGCCGGGGGGTTGTGCGATGCCGTGACCACGACGCCGGCGTCCGCGTCGTACCAGTCGATCCCCCGCGCGACCGTCGGCGTGGGCACCTCCCCGAGCCTGACGACGTCGGTGCCACACTCCGTGAGCCCCGCGACGAGCGCCCTCGTGAGCATCCGTCCGCTCTCGCGCGGGTCGCGACCGACGACGACGCGGTTCGCGCCGCCGGAGGCGAGCGCTCGGCCGACCTCGAGCGCGGTCGTCGCGGTGACCTCGTCCCCGACCGCACCCCTGATACCGCTCGTTCCGAACATGGGCGTTGGTGGCCCAGTTCGGTGTTAGTTATGGGCCGTGTATCCCGACCCTTGCACGCCAGTCGCCGACGGCCCGTCCTCGGGTCGAGCCCCGTCCGTTCGGACCCGTGACCGTCCTCCGTCCCGACCGTGTCGGACAGTTTCGGCGCGGAACGCCGTCGCTAACTAAGCACGTCCGAGCGGATGACGCGAACGGTTGGGAACCGCCATCGGTCCGCACCGGATCACATCATGATCAGGCAACTCGAACGAGCGATAGTCTCGAACCAGCACGCCGGGCGACTGCTGTTCAACGGAGTGACGGGTGCGCTCGGGACGTTCGTCCAGGCGGCGCGCAAGCGCGGCCGATACGCGAACTACCGCGACCGGTACGACGTCGCTCCCTCGTTCAAGTTCAACGGTCCCGGCATCACGCTGTACGGCGACGGCGACATCGTGCTGGGGGCCGACTCCTACGTCGGTCGACACACCCGGATCCAGTCGAAAGGGGGGAACGAGGTTCGCATCGGCGCGAACACCGCCGTGAGCCACTTCGTCTTCTGTTACACGCAGAACCGCGTCGCCGACCAGGACATGAGCCGCGCGAAGAACCGGAACGACCACCTCGACGTGCGGGAGGGCGACGTGGCGATCGGCGACCACTGCTGGATCGGGGCGTTCACGTTCGTCACCGAGGGGACGGAGATCGGCGACGACACGGTCGTCGGGGCGAACGCGGTCGTGACCGACGACCTCCCGCCCCACGCCATCGCCACCGGGGCCCCCGCGAGGGTCCGCCAGTTCAAGTCGCACCTGGACGACGGGACGGCCGCCGACCTCGCGGCGTCGTACGCCGACGTGCTCACGGACGACCTCGCGGCCGAGTACGGTGTGGACTGACCGGTCGGTCGTCGGTTCGTCGGTTACCGGTCCGTCGCTCTCCCGTTCACTACGCCGCTCTCCCGTCCGCCAGTGTCACTCCCCGAGGTCGATCGACTCCCGCAGACGGTCGGTGAGGAGCCCGGCCGCCTGCGCGAGCGAGGCGACGGTGGGGAGGGGGTCGGACGCCGAGAAGAACACCTGCTCGTTCCGGACGAGCGCGACGAGGAACGGCCCGACGGCCAGGACGTTGCCGTCGCCGAGCTGCTCGTGGAGCCACTTCAGGTCGCCGTACATGAGCCGCTGCTGGACGACGTCGGTCCGGTACGTCTCCGGCATCGACGGCGAGTAGCCGTCGAGCTGGCAGTAGTGGAGCCAGGGCACGTCAACGCCCGAGGCCACCGCGAGGGGGGTCGACCCCCAGTACCGGCCGTTCACCTCGACGAGGTAGAACTCGCCGTCGGGCGTCCACATGAACTCGACCTGGGCGGGGCCGGTCCACTCCAGCGCGTCGAGCACCTCGGCGGCGTAGTCGGCCATGACGGGCTCGCAGATGCCCCGGATGAGCGTCGACGCCCCGCCCGACACGGGGGTCGTTCGCAGCCGAAGTTCCTGGAAGTGTGCGAGGAGGTCACCCTCCTCGGCGACGCCGACGGTCGTGACGGTCCGCCCGTCGACGTACTCCTGGATCAGCGGCGGCCGGTCGCGGAACTCCTCGTTCCGCTCGAGCAGCCGCCGGTACGTGGCGACGAGCTCCGCCGGCCCGCCCGCGTAGTCGTCGTCCCCGACGAGGTGCTCGACCAGCTCCCCCTCGTCGGTCCAGACGTGCTTGCTGCGCGACTTCACGACGACGGGGTAGGTGAGATCCTCGGCGATGCGTTCGACGTCGGCGAGCGAGTCCGGCGCGACGGTCTCGGGGGTCGGGACGTCGAGGTCCTCGGCGAGCGCGAACGTCCGGCGCTTGTCGTAGGCCCGCTCGAACCGCTCCCAGTCCTCGACGCCGACGGCGGTGCCGGTGTCGGCGAGGTCGGGCTTGTACCGCGAGACGACCGCGGAGGTCGCGTCGCTCGTCGGGACGACGGCGAAGTGGTCGGTCGCCTCGAGGTACGAGACGAGCCTGTCCCGAAACGCGCCCGGGTCGTCCGCCGGGCGCGGGTACCGCATCGACGCGTCCGAGTGACGCGACAGGGCCCCGAGCGACCGCCGGTGTTCGCTCCCGGCCGTGACCGACACCCCACGACGTGCCAGCGAGCGGATGACACTCAGCGACGCCTGCCCGTCGGCGTCGAGGACGAGCACGCGGGAGCCGTCGCAGTCCGCCGGTTCTGACATGCGTTGGGAACAGTGGGCGGACGGGTTTGAAGTAATAGCCAGCGTAGTCGCGGGGCTCGTACGCGGGGGGCGTACGGGTTAGTTAGACGCAACTGTAACCGAAAAAACACTTCGAGGACCGCCGCGGGCCGGCGTTCGGGACGGAAGCGTAGGCCAATCGTACCGGGGGTGGGCGACCGTCCGGGCGCCGTAAATCGTCGAGAGTTGGCCGGGATAGTTTCGGTGAATTTCGGACTGCAACGGAAGTACGCCCGGTTTACTTCCCGTCCGTCGCGTCGATCGTCCCCCGGTTTCCGTTGGCACCCGGTCCGCCAGTCGGTCTGCCCTGGACGGCCCGGCTGTCACCGGCACGCTCGCCGCGGGACCGGCCGACCTCGCGGTCGGACCCCGCCTCGCTGATCGACCGCACGTCGGGGTCCGCCCGGACCTCGCGGTCGTCGGTATCGGGATCCCCGAGATCGCCGCGGGCGGCGTCGGTCCGGCGGTCGACGTCGTTCAGCGACGCGTTCGCCTTCATGTCGAGCGTCATCGCCCAGAGGATCGAGACGATCCCCACGAGCCAGAGGACGATCGACGAGTCGTTCGAGTCGATCTTCGCGACGGGTCCGTCGTCGTTCCCCAGGACGCCGGCGAGGGTCGCAGCCGCCCCGGCGAGCGTCGCGAGCACGCCGACCGCGTAGCCGATCACGAGCGGGTGGAAGTCGAACAGGAGGTACTTCGTGCGCAGGCGCCAGAGGAAGTTCCGGAGCAGCATCCCCGACACCTTCGGGATGTACGTCACGTAGTTGATGTCGCTCTCCTCCTCGCCGTAGGTGACCGGCCGCGGCACGTCGACGACGCGCAACCCGGCGACGTTCAGCTTGACGAGCAGGTCGTTGCAGTAGCCGTAGAACTCGTACATCCCGTCGATGTCCGCGCGGTTCAGTGCCTCGAGCGAGATGGCGGTATAGCCGCTCTGGGGGTCGCCGGTCTCCCAGTAGCCGCTGGCGACCTTCGTCAGCCCGGAGAGGATGGCGTTGCCGACGAAGCGGAACGCGGGCATGTCCTCCCGGTCGGTCCGGTTCAGGAAGCGGTTCCCCTTGGTGTAGTCCGCGCGCCCCTCGACGATCGGGTCGAGCAGCCGGTCGAGCATCTCCGGCTCCATCTGGTCGTCCCCGCCCATGACGGTCGTCACGTCGATCTCCTCCTCGCGTGCGCGCTGGTAGCCCGTCTTGATGGCGCCCCCGACGCCGCGGTTCTCCTCGTGCTGGATGGGGACCACGCGCTTCGAGAACCGATTCGGCCCGTCGTCGGGGGGGTCGTACGCCTCGTTGAGCCGTTCGGCCGTCTCGGTGATCTCCGCCCAGGTGCCGTCGGTCGACGCGTCGTCGACGACGTACACCCGGTCCACGAACGACGGCACGCGTTCGAGCGTTCTGCCGACGAACCCCTCCTCGTTGTATGCCGGGATAGCGACCCCGACTGTGTGTCCTCGGTACATGGTCGTCGCCGGGAAACCCGGCGGTTCATGGCCGCCTTGACCGACCGGCGGTATTGTTATCCGGCTCCTGCCGCCGGAGGGCGGCCGGTCGACGGTTCGCGCCGAACGACTCGCAAGCCGGGATTACCCGCGGAAACGTCGATACGATCGGTTTCGGCCGAGAACGCGGCTGAATCGGCCGCTCGCGGGGGACAATGGCTCCATAACAAAGCCTTACCGTCGGGCACGGGGAACGTAATGTCCGGGAACGACTCCGCAGGCACACGGACGACAGCGGTCACGCTCGTGGTGCTCGTCGCCGCGAGTGCGATCACCGCCGTCCCTGGCCTCGTACTGTTCGTACAGCCCGCGGCCGCGAACGCGCCGTCCACTATCGCGGTCGAGCAGGGGGGGACCTGTTTCACCGTCGAGCCGGCCGGCGACGGGAGCATGACGGTCGAGGAGTTCTACGACTATCGGACCCCCGAAACCGACCCCTCCTCGAGAACGTACAGCTCCTTCGGCACCGACGACTACCAGGAGACGGGCGTCTCCTCGATGTTCTTCTACGAGGGCTCCGAGGGGACGAGCCTCGTCGTCGTCCACGACCGCACCGGTGACGGGGACGGGGGGAGCACCGTCTCCTGGTCGGTCTCCGGGCTCCCACAGGACGGGGAGATGGCCGTCCAGGACGACTACTACCAGAACGGGACCCAGGACGACGAGTTCGGGTACTCGAACGGGGATTCGACCGCGGACATCGACTGGATGTACTCGGACAACCGGACCGACGGCGTCGCCTTCCGCGGACTCGAGAGCGACGACTTCGACACGATCACGATCGACCCCGCGTACAACGAGGAGGCCGACGAGTGGGGCAGCTGGCCCTACTCCGGCACGGACGAGTACCGGGTCGACGCCTGGAAGGTGAAGGGGGAGGGCGGCGAGACGGCCGGCGAGCTCGAACTCGACCAGGAGGTGTCCATCTCCGCCGGTTCCTGCGCCCCGGCCGAGGGCCCCACGGCGAACATCGACGCGCCCGACACGACGGGCACCGGCGAGGAGATCACCTTCGACGGCTCGGGGTCGACGCCCGACGGTGAGATCGTGGAATACCGGTGGGACCTCGGCGACGGCACGAGCGCGACGGGCGTGACGGCGAACCACACCTACGATGAGTCGGGCACCTACAACGTCACGCTCACCGTCGAGGACGACGCCGGCAACACGGACACCGCCTCCACCGAGGTCGAGGTCGAAGCGGCCGCGAACGCGCCGCCGACCGCGTCGTTCACCGCCCCCGAGAACGCGACCGTGAACGAGTCCGTCGAGTTCGACGCGAGGGAGTCCACGGACGACGAGGGGATCGTCGAGTACCGGTGGGACTTCGACGACGACGGGACGGTGGACAGGAACACCGAGGCGACGGTGATCCAGCACCCGTTCGAGACCGCCGGCGAGGCGACCGTGACCCTCACCGTCGTGGACGCCGCGAACGAGACCGACTCGGTGACGAGGACCCTGACGATCGAGGAGGCGGGGACCAACGAGCCGCTCTCGGCCGACCTCTCCGTCCGGTCCGAGGCGGAGGTGAACCAGTCCGTGACGCTGGACGCCTCCGGATCGACGCCGGCGGACGACGTCGCCGAGTACCGCTGGGACGTCGACGGCGACGGGACGGTCGACGAGACCACGACCGAACCGACCTACGACCACGCGTACGCGACGGCCGGGGAGTACACGCCGACGGTCACCGTCGCCGACGGCGACGGCGGGACCGCGAACGCCACCGCGACGGTGACCGTGTCCGAGCGGGCCGAGCTCTCGGCGGCCATCGACGCCTCCGCGACCGACGTCGCGCCCAACGACACCGTGACCTTCGACGCCGGCGCCTCGACGCCCGTGGACGGGATCGTCGACTACCGGTGGGAGTTCGGCGACGGCACGAACGCGACGGGCGTGACGGCGAACCACTCCTACGACGAGCCGGGCACCTACAACGTCACGCTCACCGTGAACGCCACCGACGGCGCGACCGCGTCGACGACGACCGAGGTGACCGTCGCCGAGGACGACGGGAACGGCGGGAACAGCGGCGGCTCGCCGCCGCCGAGCGGCGGGAACGGCGACGACGGGAACGACGGCGCCCCGCCGAGTAACGGCGGAGGCGGTGGAGGTGGCGGTGGTGGCGGCGGCGGCCAGCCGGCACCCGACCCCGAACCCGCCTACGAGCTGAGCGCGGTGAACGCGACGACGACGGACCTCGTCGCTGGCGGGAACGCGACGTTCTCGACCACGGTCACCAACACCGGCGACGGCGCCGGCACGAAGGACGTGGAGTTCGAGGTGGACGGGACGACCGTGGCCACCGAGACCGTCCGCCTCTCGCCCGGCGAGAACGCGACTGTCTCCTTCACGCACCGGTTCGCGGAGCCCGGCAACTACACGGTCGAACTCGACACCGACAGGCGGACCGAGGTGCGGGTGCGTCCCCGGACGGCCGACCTCTCGGTCACGGACGTGTCCGCGAGCGACGAGGCGGTGACGACGAACGAGCCGGTTCGCGTCAACGCCACCGTGCACAACGCCGGCCAGGCCGAGGGCTCGATGGAGCTCCAGCTGCGGATGTTCGGCGAGGTCGTCGACGCCAGGACGGTGTCCGTGCCGCCGGGCGAGCGGCGGACCGTCTCGTTCGCGCGCCAGGTGACCGCCCCCGGGACCTACACCGCGAGCGTCGCCGGACACGACGTCACGGTCGAGGTCCGCGAGGCGAGCGGCGACGACCCGACGGCGTCCGCCGGGTCGACGAAGACGGCGACGCCCGGGTTCACCGCCGTCGTCGCCGTCCTCGCGCTGCTCGTGTGCGCCGCGGCGGCGGTCGCCCGTCGCGAGCGCTGACACCGCCCCCGATTCGGCGGTAGTTTTCCGCGGTAGGCGATCTGCAACTTCGTGCGCCGTTTGGAAAGCCGAGCCAAATCGGAGCCGTCGGGCCCCTGCTCTCAGGATAACAAAGGGGGTCTCTGCCTCACTCACTGCCATGCGACTCCGACATGTGAAGTCCTCGACCGTCATCGTCGAGGACGGCGACACGTCAGTGCTGTGTGACCCCTGGATGCTCGACGGCGCGTTCTACGGCTCCTGGGCCCACTACCCGGAGCCGGCGCTCGAACCCGAGGACGTCGACGTGGACTACATCTACGTCTCGCACATCCACCCGGACCACTTCCACCGCGAGACGATGCAGCGACTCGACACGGACACGCCGGTGCTCATCCACGACTACGCGAGCGACTTCCTCCGCCAGAACGTCGAGCGGCTGGGGTTCGAGGCGATCGAGCTCCCCCACGACGAGCGGACGCACCTCGGCGGGGACCTCCACATCAACATCCTCGGGGCCGACGACTGCGACCCGGAGGTCTGCGGCAACTACTTCGGCTGCGGCTGGTGGATGGACTCCTCGTCGGACCGCACCACCGACGGCTCCACCCAGATCGACTCGATGGGCATCTTCGACAACGGGGAGTCGGTGCTCGTCAACGCCAACGACTGCCGGTGGCCCCTCTCCGAGCGCGCCTGCCACGTCGTGAACGACCGGTACGGCGACATCGACATGCTGCTCATGCAGTACTCGGCGGCCAACTTCTACCCGCAGTGCATGGACGATTACACCGCGGCGGAGAAGCGCGAGGCCCGCGAGGAGGTCATCCAGGAGATGTACCGGGACGCCGAGGGGTTCATCAACACCCTCGAACCCCGGTACGTCATGCCGTTCGCGGGCGACTACACGCTCTCGGGGGCGCTGACGGACCGGAACGAGTACGTCGCCTCGCCCAGCCGCAAGGAGGCGTTCGAGCACTTCGCCACGAGCGACACCGTCGAACCCGACCACTCCGAGCCCGTGCTCGTCAACAGCGGCGAGTGGTTCGACGTCGAGACCGGCGAACAGTCGGCGCCGTACACCCCGGTCGACCCGACCCGGAAGCTCCAGTACATCCAGAACGAGCTCTCGGAGGTCACCTTCCCGCACGAGGAGGACGAGATGCCGACCGTCGAGGACTTCGAGGAGCTGCTCGACGAGGCCTACGAGCACTTCGACGAGAAGCGCCGCGGCATCGAGTGGGAGAGCGAGACGACCGTCCTGCTCGAACTGGTCGACGACACGGTCGCGGCCCTCTCGATGGAGGGCGACGGCTGGGAGCTCATCTCGGAGTTCGAGTCGCGGCGCATCGAGGAGGGGTACGTCCGCATGAACATGGACCCGCGCCTGCTCCACCGAATCCTCCGCGGGCCGAAGTACGCCCACTTCAACAACGCGCAGATCGGCTCGCACATCGGCTTCGAGAAGGAGCCGGACATCTACGAGCGCCCGCTGTACTACTCGATGAGCTTCCTCCACGCGTGAGACCCGCACGGCCGGTATCAGCTCTATAACAATGGGCGCGTCACCACTCCGGGAAACCGATTCGATGGTTTGCTCGACGGCACTCGGGGGTCCGTGCCAGTCGCGGCGGCGGGCCCGTCTGGTCGGGGAACAGCACGCAGTGACAGCTCGGCGCGGGTCCGACCGCCAGGCGCCCGTCCGGGCGCGTCGTGGGTATCCCCGACCGGGGGAACGATGACGACGCTGGAAGGGCGCGCGCGGGCCGAGGGACGGACGATACCGCTCGACGTGCCGCTCGTCGTCCTCTACACCGTGGCGATCGTGACGCTCGTGCTCTCGAGGCCGGGCGGCATCGTCGGCGAGCTCCGCGCCCTGCTCGTGCTCCCGCTGCTCCTGTTCCTCCCGGGGTACTCGCTCCTGGCCGTGCTGTACCCGGGTCGCTGGCGAGCCACCGGAACCACGAGCGAACGCGCCACGGCCCTGAACCGCGAGGGGATCTCCTGGGGCGAACGCGCGGCGATCTCGTTCGCCGCGAGCCTCGCGCTCATCCCGCTGCTGGCCGTCCTGCTCTCGATCGCCCGCGTTCCGCTCGACCCCGTGCCCATCACCCTCTGTCTCGCGGCCGTCACGGTGCTCGGAAGCGTCGTCGGCGTGCTCAGGCGGCTCCAGTTACCCCCCGGAGAGCGGCTCCAGCTCCCGGTCCGGCGGACGGGGGAGTCACTCTACGATGCGATCGTCGCGGCCCCGACCCGCCGCGGCGCCCTGCTGAACGCGGTCCTCCTCGTCGCGGTGGTCGCGGCGCTGACCGGGCTGGCGTACGGGCTCGTCGCGCCGCCGGAGGGCGGAGGGCACACCGAGGCGGCGCTCCTGACCGAGGACGGGGAGGACCTCGTCGCGGCCAACTACACCACCGAGTTCGCCCAGGGCGAGTCGGCCCCGCTGGTCCTCACCGTCGAGAACGAGGAGGACGTCGAGCGAACGTACACCGCCGTGGTCGCGCTCGAGCGGGTTCGCGGCTCCGGCGACAACTTCTCCGTCGTCGAGCGGCAGGAGCTCAACCGGTTCTCGATGACGGCGCCGCCCGGGACGACCGCCCGCCACCCGCACACCGTCACGCCGTCGATGCGGGGCGAAGACCTCCGGCTCAGCTACTACGTCTACACCGGCGACGCGCCGGCCGACTCGTCCGACGCCGTCCCCGAACAGCACCTCTACCTCTGGATCGACGTCGGCCAGGGGAACGCCACCGAATCGGCTGCCCTCCAGTCGCCGCGGGCTCCCGGGGACGCCTGACGATGTGGCCGTGGGAACATCTCGCCGTGGGGTACCTGCTGTACTCCCTGCTGGCGCACCTCGCCGGACGGACGCCGCGGACCCTTCCCGTGCTGGCGCTCGTGCTCGCGACGCAGATGCCCGACCTCATCGACAAGCCCCTCGCATGGGGGTTCGGCGTCCTCCCCTCGGGCCGGTCGATGGCCCACTCGTTCCTGTTCGCGGCGCCCGCCATCCTCGGCGTGAGTGCCGCCGGGCTGCTCGCCAGGGCGCCGCGGGTCGGGCCGGCGTTCGCGCTCGGCTACCTCTCGCACCTCGGTGGCGACGTGCTCTACCCGTTCGTCGTCAAGGGCGAACTCAGGTTCGGCTTCCTCCTCTGGCCGCTGATCCCGGCCGCGGACGAGGGGCCGCCGGAGGGGCTCCCGCACCTCCAGGAGCTGGTGATGGACTTCGTCGTGTTCCTGCTCACGCCACGCGGGACGGCGTACCTCCTGTTCGACGGGTCGCTGGTCCTCCTCGCGTTCCTCGTGTGGGTCTGGGACGGGATGCCCGGCGTCCGACCGCTCTTCGACGCCGTCCGTCCGGGGGCCACGCCCGAGCGCGAGTGAGCAGCACTCGGCCCGTGTCGGGCGTTAAGCACGTCCCAACCCCGCGGAGGTTGTCTATAACAATGCCCGAACGCCCGGCAGGGAAGGCCGATGACACTGCGAACCGCAGTCGTCGGCGGCGGCACCGTCTCGGGGATCCATCTCTCCGGGCTCTCGCGTAACCCGCGAACGGAACTCGTCGCCATCTG